>CALRVN010000029.1:0-17391 GCA_943371625.1 Hyphomicrobium sp. CS1GBMeth3 | reverse complement strand
TTCGCCACGGAGGCGGCCTCCTCGAATCGCGGGTGCGGGGGTTCAGCTTTGCGGCGTTCTAGCCGATCAGGCTGCGGGCCTCAACGCGGGCCTCGTGCGGCGCGGTGGCAGGATGCCCCGACACGAGCGCTGCCGCGCTCCCGGCCTGGATATAGGGCTTTGTTCCGAAATGAAAAAGGCGCACGCGCCGGTGACGCATGCGCCCTCTTTTGAGGCTAGTCGGCTCAGACGGCGGCGTGGGCGAGGGAGCGAACGGGCTGCTCGGGGTAGGCGAGCTGCTCGCGGGCGCGCCAATCGTTGGTCACGTAATTGATGACGAGCGACTTGCGGACGCCGTTGATCTTGCGACCCTCGAAGCCGTGATAGGTGATGTTCGAGGGCACGAAGATCATCGCCGAGTTCGAAGCGAACGGCGAGCGCCCGACCCACTTCTTGTCGTTGTCGTAGATGTCGGTGCCGAGGTCGGTGTGCGTCGGATCGGTCGACAGGTAGAGCAAGTAAGTGAAGGCCTTGACGCCGATGTCGGTGTGGGGCTCGAGCCAGAACCCATCGACGTCCTGTGCGAACTCGATGCGCAGGTAGGTGCCGTCAAGCTTGACGCCGAAAATCTTCTCGATTTGCGAGGTGACCTCAGGGCTTTGCAGTGCGGCCGCGACTGACTCGGCGCAAGCATGCTCGGCGCGGTTGGCGACGTCGAAGTAGTGCCGCGAGTTGTTATGCAGCTCGCGCTTGCCGGAGACGCCGCCGAGGTCCGAGGCTGAGATCGGAAGGGCGAGCACTTCGTCGACGATCGACTGCGGCAGGCAGTTCTTCAGGAACCAGTGGCGATAGGGGCTCGCCGCCTCGGCCGAGGTGCGGAAACTCTCAAGCAAGGTCGCGGCAACCTCGTTTGCGGATGCGGACATTGGTGTTGCACTCCCACGTTCGTTTGAATTCTTCACTGTTGCTGCCAGTTAGCGCCGGCCACGACGCCTGACCAATCAAAAATTCTATTATTCACGGGCTTCGTCCCGTTCATGCTTGCATTTGGCCCAGCCGGGCGCGCGCGTATCTCTCAGCGACGTCGCGGGCGATGGCGGACGCCGAATTGAGCGGGGCATAGGTCCAGTGCTCAAGCCCCGAGAATCTCTCGGGGAATGGCCGCGTCGCCCCATAGCGGTTCAGAGCCTGATGAAAGCGTGCAAATTTGGGCGAACCCCCATCCGGATGGAAGACATAGACGGGTTTGCCGGTCGCGCAGGGCTCCCCGGTCATGTTGATGCTGTCGGCCGGGACGAGGAATGCGTCGGCCGCCGCGAGGAAATTCGGATAGGGATTTTCGCCCGTCATATCCCAGAAGACATGGGGGAATCCGGCGCTCGCCTGGCGGACGCGGTCGACGATCGGCTGCTCGGTACGGCGCGAGGGTGTGATCAGAAGCGTGGCGCCGGATTCACCAAGGGCACGGATTGCGCGCTCCAAGCGATCGAGAGCGGCAGGCGTGTAGGCGTAATCCCCATTCGAGCCGCCGAGCATGATCGCGACGCGCGGCTGGCCCAGGTCAGCGAATTGAGCCGGCAGGTTCTGGCGCAAGTTCGCCAGCCGCTGCTCGCTGAAGCCGTGCGGGGCGGTCAGCGACGTGACGACATTGGCGGCGCGGAGGGTGTCGTGCTCGGGCACCCAAAAGAGATCCGCCGTGCTGAGCGACACCTTGGGGTTCTGCAGGATGAGGGTGAACGTCGCGTCACCGGCGCGGCGCTTGAGTTCGCGGATGTAGGGCGTCGTCAGGCGGCCGATGGATATCGCGACATCCGGCCAGGGTGGCGCGAATGTGCTGCCCGGCTGTCCGAAGCGCTGGCTTCTGGCAACGCCTATCCAAGGCGAGAGCAGCTTGTGAATGCCCTTCGGCGCGATGCGTTTGACAGTAATACTCAGGCCCAGTGCGTTGGCGATGCCGTGCGTCTGCACGTCATTGCCCGCCTTGCCGTCGCTGATGATCCAGCAGGTCCGGCCTTCGAGCGCTTTGGTCTGGATCGTCATCAGCGGTGCAGCCCCCTCACGTGCAAGATCCGATACGGTGTCTCACCGCAGCGGCCAAGCCGGTCGTGGCACGCATTCACACGGCGTCGGTCCCCGCATCGTCGCTGCTGGTCGCAGCCGATGGCAGCCCGCCATCGCAATCCGATGAAAGTGTGGCCGTTATGCAGCTCGGGCCGCCCGAAGCGCTGGGCTGGGCGCTTATGACGTTGCGGTCGTTATCACGGAAGCTAGCCTATTGCCGCGGCCCGCTTGGATTGGGGCGTCGCCGCGCCATTTGCGACTCATAATGTTTGACGCTCGGGTCCGCCCCGCTACGAGGCGCGGGAGGTTTTGATCAATGCGTAAGGTTCTTTGTCTGCTGGCCTTGGCCGCACTTTCAACGTTCGCCGCCGGAAGCTTTGGGGCGACCGCCGGACACGCTCCCAAGGCGTATGTCTGCTGGACATCCGTTCTCGGCTCCACCGAATGCGATGCGCTGCCCGTCGCCTACCGGGTCCCCGGGGTCAAGCGGCCGACCTGCTGCAACGTGCGCGCAGATTCCGATCGCAGCGAGTTCGTACTGACGCGGCGGATCATCCGCGCGCTCGCCGCTCAAGGTGTGCGCGTCGACACCATGGCGCCCGGCCCCTGGGCCGAGATCCAGGCCGTGTGCAAGAAGAGGCACAAGCACTGATACGTTTGGCCACGGCAGTCCCTCGCTTTGGGGGCTGCCTAGCGCCAGGTTAGGATGCCGACACCGGTGAAGAAGTAGCGGCCGAGGCCGACGGTGAAGACGAGCCAGCCCCACAGAGTGTGCTCGATGAAGACCGCCAAGAACGAGCGCGTCATCGCGTAGCGCCAGGCGAAGAGCATGCCGGCGGCCATGGTGCCGTAGATGGCGAGCGGCGTTCCTATGACGATGTGACCGACGCCGAAAAGGACACCGTTGAGGAGGATGGCTGGCCACCACGCGCGTCCGAAGAGCAGCCCGTAGCGATGGAAGAAGAACGTCCGATAGACCAGTTCCTGCGCGATGACCGACATCAACGGATAGAGCAGCATGATCCGCTGGTACGTCTCGGGGCGGTTGCGCGGGAACTCGAGGAACAGCTGCGGGTGGTATTGGGCGACATAAGTCGCGACGACGCCGGCGCCGAAGGCGGACACGAGCAGTATCGAGACAAGTTGCTTCAACGAGAAGAGGCGCGTCAGCTCCCGCGCGAGTGAGAACGTCCGGTCGAAGGACAGGAACATGAGGACGATCGCGAGCACGGGCAGCAGCGCGATGAATACCGGGACGCCATGATCGTGGACGGCGCTGTCGACGGCGAACGGCGCGGCGAGGTAGAGCAGCGCCATCTCGACGACGCGCCAGGTCCAACCCGCCGGCGTAAGCTGCGGTGTCGATAGCGTGCCGCCGGCGCACAGGATTGCCTCGTCCGGCTCGACTGCCTTCTGCATTACGCGTGCACCTGCTTAGCGGCCAACCATCGGCGCTCGACCTCGCGCGCGATGATCTCGGCCGAGTGCAGCGGCTCGTACGTCCAATCGGGCAGGGTTGCAACATCCTCGCGCAGCGGGCGCGTCGCGCCATAGGCTTCGAGGGCAGCGTGGAAGCGGCGGAACTTGACCGAACCGCTCGACGGAGTAAACACAAGCACCGGACGGCCGGTGGCGGCCGCCTCTCCCGTCATGTTGACGCTGTCGGCGGTGACGACGAGGGCGTCCGCGTGGGCGAGGAATTCGGGATAGGGGTTCGTACCCTCCCCGTTCCAGATCACGCGCGGGTAGTCGCGCGTCGCAGCTTCGGTCACGCGGATCAGGCGCTGGTGCGTGCGTCGCGACGGTGTGATCATGAAGCTGGCACCGAGCGCGCCGAGTGACTGCAGCGCAGCCGCAAAGCGTGCGTCGTCGCTGTCACGGAATCTATACGCGGAATTCTTGCCACCGAGAATGACAGCGATGCGAGGTCCTGGCAGCGCCGCGATCGCGCTTGGCACGGACCGGCGCAGATCGGCCAAGCGGGCGGCGGTGAAGCTATGGGGTGCGGTCGGCGTGACGATGACGTTCGGGCCGCGCAAGGGGTCGTGCTCGGGCACCCAGATGACGTCGGCAGCGCCGGTGCCGGCGCGGGTATCCAGCATGAGGATCGAGAAAACCTCGGGCGCGTGGCGACGCAGCGCGCGGAGGTACGGCACGCTGGTGCGCCCGAGGGCGATGACGACCTGCGGCCACGGCGACGCAAAGATGCTGCCTGCCTTGCCGAAGCGATCGCGGGGCGAGACGGGCGACCACGGCGAGAGCGCCCGGAAGAGCCCCTGTGGGTCGATCGGCTTCATTGCATAGGAGAGGCCGAGTGCGTCGGCGAGTCCACGGGTCTGCGTGTCCATGCCCGCCGCCCCGGTGGTCAGGACCCAGGCGCTGCGCCCGGCAAGAGGTCGGAACTGGTCTGCGGTCGCATGCATATGAGGCCGTTGTCGCCATTGGATGGGGCTCTGTCCATCCCTCATGGCGTCACAACGTAAAGGGTCGGGCCAGGGCCTCGCGGCCTAGCCAAATCGGACGGCTTGGTGCAACGTTCCCTCGCCCGTCCGCCCTTCAAGGCGCCATTGCAAGCCCATGGAGATTTGAGCCCGATGGCCGTGCGGCTGGACCCAATCGACTGGCGCATCCTCAAGGAGCTGCAGGCCGACGGCAGCCTGACTAATGTCGCCCTCGCCTCGCGCGTCGGGCTTTCGGCGCCTCCGTGCCTGAGGCGCGTCCGGGCGCTGGAGCAAGCCGGGCTGATTGCGGGCTACACGGTGCTGCTCGACGAGGCGGCGCTGGGGTTCGAACTCACCGCCTTCGCCATGGTCCGGTTGCATAACCAGGCAGAGGCGGAGCTTCGCGCGTTCGAGAATCGCGTGCTCTCATGGCCGATCGTGCGCGAGGCCTACATGCTGTCGGGCGAGAGCGATTACATGCTCAAGTGCGTGGCCAAGGACCTGCCAGCATTCCAGGCATTCGTTCTTGAAGAGCTGACGGCGGCGCCAAACGTCGCCAGCGTGAAGACGTTCCTCACCATCCGCCGCGCCAAGCGCGAGCCGGGCGTGCCGATCAGCGTGCCGGAGAAGTAGTTGTCATCCCGGAAGCCGGAGCGAGACGCGACGGCTATCCGGGATCCAGCGTAAGGGTCGTCGAAGACTCTTGAGCCTCCGGCACTTCTAATGCTGGGTCCCGGGTCTCGCTCGCGTCGCTCGCTTCGCCCGGGCTGACAGAGGGGCTAGAGGCGCTGAGCTACTTCCACTCGATCTTGAGGATCTCGTAGGAGCGCGCACCCTTAGGCGTCGTCACCTCGGCGGATTCGCCTTTCGACTTGCCGATCAGCGCGCGCGCGATGGGCGAGGAGATGGAGATCTTACCGTCCTTCACGCTCGCCTCGCTATCGCCGACGATCTTGTATTTGACCTTCTCGTCGGTGTCCTCGTCGACCAGCGTGACGGTGGCGCCGAACTTGATGGTGTCGCCGGACAGCTTGGAGGTGTCGATGACGTCGGCGCGCCCGAGGCGATCCTCGAGGTCGGCGACGCGCGCCTCGTTCATACCCTGCTGCTCCTTGGCCGCGTGATATTCGGCGTTCTCGGAGAGATCGCCGTGCGCGCGCGCTTCGGAGATGGCTTGAATGATGCGGGGACGCTCCTCCGATTTAAGCCGCTGCAGCTCCGCTTCCAGTGTGCGGAAGCCTTCCACAGTCATCGGAACCCGTTCCATCGACATTCCTAACATCTCCCTTTGGCCCGGCAGAGCTGCCAGGACCGCCGAACACTCGTTGCTGCCAACGTGTGGATTGGGCCGCCCGAACGACAAGCCCGACGGATTAGGATGGGCGCGCCACGAAACTTTGCAAAGGGGCAACGCGCAATGTGCCCGCTTTTAGGGCTCGAATAGCCCGGGTGACGGCGACCGCACCAGCTACAGTTGTATAATACGGGATGTGGTGAAGCAAGGCCGTGCGGCGGATATCCTTGCTGTCTGCCAATGCCTTAGAGCCCGCCGTGGTGTTGAACACGAGGTGGACGTCGCCGTTCTTCATGGCGTCGACGATGTGCGGGCGGCCTTCCAATACCTTGTTGATAGTTTCGCAAGCGATGCCATTGGCTTCGAGGTGACGCTTGGTGCCGCGCGTGGCGATGATCCTGAAGCCCATGCTCTCCAGCTCGCGCACTGGCGCAATGACACGGTCTTTGTCGGAATCCTTCACGGAAATGAAGACCGTGCCCTGCATCGGCAGCACCTGGCCGGAGCCGAGCTGGCTCTTGAGGAAAGCCATGGCGAAGTCGGTGTCGATGCCCATCACCTCACCGGTGGAGCGCATCTCGGGTCCAAGGATCGGATCGACGCCGGGGAAGCGGGCGAAGGGGAACACGGCTTCCTTGACGGCGACGTGGTTCAGCTTTGCCGGCTTGAGGCCGAACTCGGCCAGCGGCTTGCCGGCCATGATCTCGGCGGCAATAGCAGCGATAGGCTTGCCGATGACCTTGGCGACGAAGGGCACGGTGCGCGAGGCACGCGGGTTGACCTCGAGCACGTAAACGACGCCGTCCTTGATGGCGAACTGCACGTTCATCAGGCCGACGACGTTGAGCGCCAGCGCCAGCTCGCGGGTCTGGCGATCGAGCTCGGCGAGCATGTCCGGACCCAGCGAATAGGGCGGCAGCGAACAGGCGCTGTCGCCCGAATGGATACCCGCCTCTTCGATGTGCTCCATGATGCCGGCGACGAACGTATCCTTGCCGTCGGCGAGGCAGTCGACGTCAACCTCGACGGCGTCGCTGAGGTAGCGGTCGACCAGCAGCGGGCGCTTGTCGGACACGACGAGCTCGGACGGGCGATCCAGCGTTGCCGACAGCCGGGCCACGTAGCGGTCGACCTCGGAGCCGTCGTGGACGATCTCCATGGCGCGGCCGCCGAGAACGTATGACGGTCGGATGACGACGGGGTAGCCGATGCCGTCGGCGACAGCGCGGGCCTCACCGGGTGAGCGCGCGATGCCGCTCGTCGGCTGCTGCAGTCCGAGCTTGGCGATCAGCTCCTTGAAGCGGTCGCGGTCTTCGGCAAGGTCGATGGCATCGGGCGAGGTGCCAAGGATCGGCACGCCCGCATCCTCGAGCGCGGCGGCGAGCTTGAGCGGCGTCTGGCCACCGAACTGCACGATGACGCCCTTGAGGGTGCCTTTGGTCTTCTCCTTGGTGACGATCTCCAGCACGTCCTCGGCCGTGAGCGGCTCGAAGTACAACCGGTCCGAGGTGTCGTAGTCAGTCGACACGGTCTCGGGGTTGCAGTTGATCATGATGGTCTCGAAGCCGACCGCGCTGAGCGCGAAGCAGGCGTGACAGCAACAGTAGTCGAACTCGATGCCCTGCCCGATGCGGTTAGGGCCGCCGCCGAGAATGATGATCTTCTGCTTATCCGACGGGCGCGCTTCACACTCGGGCTGTCCGCTCTCCGTGAGACCGGTTTCATAGGTCGAATACATGTAGGCGGTCGGGGCCGCGAATTCGGCAGCGCAGGTATCGATGCGCTTATAGACCGGGTGCACGTCGAGCGCTGTCCGATGCGCGCGCACGTCCTTCTCGCTGATGCCGGCGACCTTTGCGAGACGCGTATCAGCGAAGCCCATTGCCTTCAGCGCGCGCATCTGGCTTGCCGTCTTTGGCAGGCCGTGTGCTTTGACGCGCGCTTCCTGGTCGATGATCTCTTTGATCTGCTCCAGGAACCAGGGATCGACGCGGCACGAGGCGTTGATCTGCTCGACATCGAAGCCGAGCCGCAGCGCCTGGGCGATTTTGAGGATACGGTCGGGCGTCGGTTTGGAAACGGCAGCGCGGATGACGTTCTTGTCGTCACCCTGGCCGAGGCCTTCGAGGGCGATGTCGTCGAAGCCGGAGAGGCCGGTCTCCATCGAGCGTAGCGCCTTCTGCACGCTTTCGGCGAACGTGCGGCCAATGGCCATGACTTCACCTACCGACTTCATCGCCGTCGTGAGCGTCGGGTCGGAGCCGGGGAACTTCTCGAAGGCGAAACGCGGGATCTTGGTGACGACGTAGTCGATCGTCGGCTCGAACGATGCCGGGGTTGCACCGTCGGTGATGTCGTTGCCGAGCTCGTCGAGCGTGTAGCCGACGGCGAGCTTCGCCGCGATCTTGGCGATCGGGAAACCGGTTGCCTTCGACGCTAAAGCCGAGGACCGCGACACGCGCGGGTTCATCTCGATGACGACGAGGCGGCCGTCGGCGGGATTGACGGCGAACTGCACGTTGGATCCGCCAGTCTCGACGCCGATCTCGCGCAGCACCGCGAGCGAGGCGTTGCGCATGACCTGATATTCTTTGTCAGTCAGCGTCAGCGCCGGTGCGACGGTGATCGAGTCGCCGGTGTGCACGCCCATCGGGTCGAAATTCTCGATCGAGCACACGATGATGCAGTTGTCCGCTTTGTCGCGGACGACCTCCATCTCGTACTCCTTCCAGCCGAGCAGACTCTCGTCGATGAGGATCTGGCCGACGGGCGAGGCGTCGAGGCCGGAGCGCACGATCAGCTCGAACTCTTCACGGTTGTAGGCAACACCGCCGCCGGTGCCACCGAGCGTAAACGCCGGGCGGATGATTGCCGGGAGGCCGATGGTGTCGATGACGCGCATGGCCTCAGCAAAGCCGGCCGCTGCGTCATAGCGAACAATGCGTCCGTCGGCGTCGCGGATGGGCGGCGAGGAGATGATCGAGGCGCGCGGGCTCTCGAGACCGATGCGATCCATCGCCTCGCGGAACAGCTTGCGGTCCTCGGCCATGTCGATGGCTTCGGCCCTGGCACCGATCATCTCGACGCCGAACTTCTCCAAGACGCCCTGGCGTTCGAGTGCCAGCGCCGTGTTGAGCGCCGTCTGGCCGCCCATCGTCGGCAGAAGCGCGTCGGGGCGCTCCTTTTCAATGATCTTGGCGACGATCTCGGGGGTGATGGGCTCGATGTAGGTGGCGTCCGCCAGCTCCGGATCCGTCATGATGGTGGCCGGATTGGAGTTGACGAGGATGATGCGGAAGCCTTCCTCCTTCAACGCCTTGCACGCCTGCGTGCCCGAATAGTCGAACTCGCAGGCCTGGCCGATGACGATCGGTCCCGCCCCGATGATGAGGATGGACTTGATATCCGTGCGTTTGGGCATGAGGCGGCCTTTTATTCGTGATCGGCGGCTTTGGCTATAGCCCAATTCGCGCAAGCGCAACTGTGCATCGGCTCCACACCGATGCACTTGATCCACACTTGAGGTGGATGACGCTTTCGCGACTACTTTTTCTCGGCCGGTGCGGCTGCCGGCGCGACGGGAACCTGCGGCGCTTCGATCTTGATATCAGCCGGATAGCTATAGGTCGACACGAAGATCGGCTTGTCGAGCTTGTTGGCGAGCGCGTAGATGCTGCGCATCGGCAATCCCGTGGTCTGATCGACGTAAATCACGCGCACGGGGCGCCCAGGCTCCTTGGGCTTGTCCTGTGGCTTGGGGCGGGGCGGAGCGCCGGGCTTTTCCGGCTCGACGTTTTCGCCCTGATAGGCCAGATACGTTTGATCGCCGACAGGCTGCTTGCCGAGACAGTCGAAGTCGCCGACACCGTTCTCCTGCTCTTCGCCAAGCGTCTCCTGCATGTGCGCCGCCATCGCGTCGGCGACTTGCGGATGCATTGGCTGCCACTCCTCCCCTTCCACGCGGGTCCAGCCGTCGCGGCCGATGACGAGGCTTTCGACAGGCTTTGGCTCGGTGGTGGAGGAAACGACTTGGCGCATCCGGTTCGGGAGGACGTAATCCACGGTCATGTTGACGACGCCCTGCTCGGACAGCATTCGGGTTTTCATGCTGAAGGCGCTGGAGTGGCGCTGACGCTCCAGCGCCGAGGCGACCTCGTCCTTGCACGCGGCGTGAGCTGCGCTGCCGGCGACTACCATCAAGCTGAGTGCGGCCAGAGCCCTGCACATCGTCGGCATAATCATCGTCGTTTCCTCAACACACCCGGGGCGCTCTAGTGCGCTTCCTCACGTTTTGACTTGGCCGTTAGAAGCCAGTCCAGCGACTACTTTTTCTCGGCCGGTGCAGCCTGCGGAGCGCCGGGGAACTGCGGGGTGTCGACCTTGATATCGGCGGGGTAAGTGTAGATCGCCTCGAAGATCGGCCGCTCGAGTTGATCGGCTCGCCCGAAAACGCTGCGCACCGGCAGACCCGTGGTCGGGTCGACGAAAATGACGCGAACCGGACGATCGGGGAGCTTTGGCTTATCCGGGGCTGCCTTTTCTAGATCCTTCTTCTTGCCAGGCTCGTCGTTCTCGCCGCGATAGGCCAGATAGCTCTGACCATCGACCGGCTGCTTGCCGAGGCATTCGAACTCCCCCAGCTCTCCCTCCGGGGTTTCGCCCAGCGTTTCCTGCATTTGTGCAGCCAAAGCGTCGGCGACCTGCGGATGCAGCGGACGCCATGGCTCGCCTTCCATTCGCGACCAAGCGTCCCGGCCAATAACGACGGTCTCGACGGGCTTTGGCTCGACGGTCGACGTGATGACCTGGCGCATGCGATTGGGCAGCACATAGTCCACCGTCATGTTCACAAGGCCCTGCTCGGAGAGCATCTTGGTCTTCATGCGGAAGCCGCTGGTGTGGCGCTGGCGCTCGAGCGCCGAGGCGACCTCTTCCTTGCAGGCGGCGTGAGCTGCGCTGCCGGCGGCTATCAAAAGGCTGAATGCCGTCAGCATCCTGCACATCGTCTGCTTATTCATCGTTCGTTTCCTCGACACACTTGCTGAGCGCTTGGCGCGCTTATCTCATTTTCGTTAGGGGCTCATCTTCACGAGAGGCGCATCCGGGTGGTCCTCGATCTCGAGATGCTCGGGGTATTCGTAGACGCCCTTGAAGGCCACTTCGGCGTTCGGCTCCTCGCCGGAGACGATGTTCACCCCCGGAAGCCCGCTCTTGGGATCGACGTAAATCGTGCGGTGCAGGACGGGGGCGCCGGTTGCGGCACCGGCGTCGGCCTGTTTCTCGACGCTGCGGTAGGCGAGATACTCCTTGCCGTCGAGCGTCTTCGTCCCGAGGCATTCGAAATTGCCGACTTCCTTGGGCGGGTCGACGACCGCGGCGCGGACCTGAGCGATGATCGTCTGGGCAACGGCGGGCATCAGCTCTTCCCAGGCACCGCCCTGACGGCTGTAGGCGCGCATGCCGACGAGCGTCGTTTCGAGCGGCTCCTGATTGGGCGCTTGAATAGTCTGGTGCATGCGATCAGGCGGCTGATAGGCGACCGTGATCTTAACGGGGCCCGCTGCCGACTTCATCTCGGAAGCCATGGTGAAGGCGCGCGAAGCCCGCTGTTTCGCGAACGCGCCGGCGACCGCGTCGCGGCACTTATCGTCTGCCGCGGCCGTGCTGGCGAGCATGGCCGTGATTGCGCAGAAAATGGCGCAACGCTGCATAGTATTCCTCCCTGGCTGGCACCGTTGGGCCGGTTCGGCCGTCGGCGCCGCTTGATTACTTCGGCTCGGGAACTATTTCCACGCCGTCGTCGCATTATTCCCGACAACGATACACTATAACGGCGGCCCGCCCAGCCGCGAGCCCCGCCAGAATTAATGTTTTGTAGGGTTAGGGGGCGCGGCTACGCTTTGCGGCGGCGCATCAAATCGACGAAGCGGTCGAACAGGTAGTGGCTATCCTGCGGGCCGGGCGAGGCCTCTGGATGGTACTGGACGGAGAATACAGGCTGGTCTTTCAGCTGGATTCCGCAATTGGAGCCGTCGAACAGCGACACGTGCGTTTCCTCGACGCCCGCGGGCAACGTCGACCGGTCGACGCTGAAGCCGTGGTTCATGGACGTGATCTCCACCTTCTTCGTGGTGAAGTCCTTCACGGGATGGTTCGCACCATGATGACCCTGGGGCATCTTGTGGGTCTTGGCGCCCAGGGCGAGCGCGAGCATCTGGTGACCGAGGCAGATGCCGAACACAGGCAGGCCGGACGAGACGATCTTCTTGATCTCGGGGACAGCGTACTTGCCCGTAGCCGCCGGATCGCCAGGGCCGTTCGACAGGAACACTCCGTCGGGCTTGCGGTCCAGAATGTCCTCGGCGCGCGTCGTTGCGGGAACGACAGTCACCTTGCAGCCGGCGCTGGCGAGGCAGCGCAGGATGTTGCGCTTCAAACCGTAGTCGACGGCGACGACATGGAACGGCGCGTTCTCCGCGCGGCCATAGCCGTCGCCCCAGACCCAGCGCGTCTCGTCCCATGAGTAGCTCTGGCCGCTGGTAACGTCCGGCACGAGGTCCATGCCGTCGAGGCCCGGCCATGCGGCTGCATCGGCCTTCAACTTGGCGAGATCGAACTTGCCGGACGGCTCGTGCGCGATGACACCGTTGGGCATGCCCTGCTCGCGAATACGGGCGGTTAGGGCGCGCGTGTCGACGCCGGTGATGCCGATGATGCCGCGCGCCTTCAGCCAGCGATCGAGGTTCTCTGCGGCGCGATAGTTCGACGGGCTGGTGATTTCGGCGCGCAGGACACAGCCACGCACGCCCGAGCGGGCAGCGAGATTTGAGGTTTCGGTGTCGTCGTTGTTGGCGCCGACGTTGCCGATGTGCGGGAACGTGAAGGTGATGATCTGGCCCGCATACGAGGGATCGGTGAGGATCTCCTGATAGCCCGTCATGGCCGTGTTGAAGCATACCTCGCCGACGGCGGAGCCGGTGGCGCCGAGGCCAGTGCCGGAAATGACTGTTCCGTCCGCCAGAACGAGTCGAGCCGTGGATGGCGCGTCGGCCCAGGGCTGCGGCGGGTCAATGTGCGGCGTCGTCAATGGCGGCTCCGGCGGTCGCGCGTGATGCGGCTCGACGGCGTTGCCGTAGGGCGAGGCACACGCGGGTGATAGAGGCGGAATGCGGCCGGAAACTATGGGAAGCATTCCCTGCGGTCAACACCGGCGGCACGGACGACGATCCGCGGGCGTGCCTTGCACTGCGGCGGGGTGACGCTTACACCACCCGAATTCGATTTATGGAGGCGAAGATGCGCGAGAAGATCAACGACGACCTGAAGACGGCCATGAAGGCCGGCGACAAGGATCGTGTCGGCACGCTGCGTCTCGTCAATGCGGCGATCAAGTCTGCGGACATCGACGCGCGGCCGTCGGGCAAGGACAAGATCAGCGACAGCGACATCCTCTCGGTGCTCACCAAGATGGTGAAGCAGCGGCGCGATTCCATCGAGCAGTTCACGGCCGGCGGCCGGCCGGAGCTCGCCGAAAAGGAGCAGGCCGAGATCAACATCATCGAGGCCTACCTGCCGCAGCAGATGAGCGAGGACGAGGCCAAGGCCGCGATCGCTGCCGCCATCAAGGAGACGGGCGCGGCAGGTCCAAAGGACATGGGCAAGGTCATGGCCGCGCTCAAAGCCAAGTCCGCCGGCCAGATGGACTTCGGCAAAGCCAGCGGGCTGACCAAGGAGCTGCTGAAGTAAGCGGTCGAGCTGTCATCCTCGGGATTTCCCGAGGATGCGCTTCAGCGTAACCGGACGTTACGCACATCGGCCCTGTGGATTGTGCAGATAACCGATTGAAATTGATCGGTCGCAGACCGGCGTCGGCGCGAATCGCGTAACTCAGCGGTACGTGACTGCTACGGCTTGGGGCTGCTGTCCGCTCAATGCGCTATCCGCCAAACTTTCTGGAAGAGATTCGCGCTCGGATCAGCGTCAGCGCGGTCGTGGGACGCAAGGTGGCGTTGAAGCGCGCGGGGCGCGAGTACAAAGGCCTGTCGCCGTTCAAGATGGAGAAGACGCCCTCGTTCACGGTCAACGACCAGAAGGGCTTCTACCACTGCTTTGCATCCGGCGAGCACGGCGACATCTTCGGGTTTGTGATGAAGACCGAGGGACTGTCGTTCCCGGAAGCCGTTGAGCGCCTGGCCAATGAAGCCGGCGTGCCGATGCCCAAGGTCTCGGCACATGATGAGGCGCGCGAGGACGAGCGCGAGCGGCTATACCGCATCTGCGAGATGTCGGCGGCGTTCTTCGAAAGCGCGTTGAAGACCGGGCCCGGCGCGGACGCGCGGCGATACCTGGAAAAACGGGGACTGGCGCGCGAGACGATCGCTGCCTTCCGGCTTGGCTACGCGCCGAACGACAAGTCTGCGTTGCGCAATCACCTTGCGGGGGCGGGCTTCAAGGTCGAGGAGATGATCGCGTCCGGCATGCTGATCGGTGGTCCCGACATTCCCGTCGCCTACGACCGCTTCCGCAACCGGGTGACGTTTCCGATCACCGACCTGCGCGGGCGGGTCATCGCTTTTGGTGGCCGTGCGCTCGATCCGGACCAACCGGCGAAGTATCTGAATTCTCCCGAGACGCCCCTCTTTCACAAGGGGCACATCCTTTTCAATGCGCAGAAGGCGCGTGGGCCGGCGCACGACAAGGGACGGATCATTGTCGTCGAAGGCTATATGGACGTGATCTCGATTGCCGAAGCGGGGTTTGGGGAGGCTGTCGCCCCGCTCGGTACGGCACTGACCGAGGAGCAGGCAAAGCTGCTGTGGCGGATGGCTGAGGAGCCCGTCCTCTGCTTCGACGGTGACGCCGCCGGCCGTAAGGCCGCGTTTCGAGCGGTCGAGACGGTGCTCCCGCTGCTCGTTCCGGGCCGCAGCGTGCGCTTCACTTTCCTTCCGGGCGGCCTCGATCCCGACGACCTCATTCGCCAGAGCGGCGCCAAGGCATTCGCCGACGAGATCGGGAAGTCACGGGCGCTGTTCGATGTGCTGTGGGAGCGCGAGGCGCAAGACCAAGATCTGTCGACGCCGGAACAACGAGCGGCGTTCGAGGCGCGCTTGAAGGGGCTGGTGGCGAAAATCGCGGATGGAGGCGTGCGCGCTCAGTACGAGCGCGAGCTGCGCGAGACGCTGTTTGAGCTGAACCGCACCGTGGTCCGCGAGATCGCGCGCGGGCAAGGTCCGCGCAAGAGCGCTGGGGGCGCGGCACGACGCAACAATACAGCTCCCGACTGGCGCCTACGCGAGCGCGCGCGCCTGGGGCAAACAGCCATGGCTCCTGTTGGTCAACGACGTTCAAATGCGAGCGCGGAGCTTGCAGCTCAGGCCGAGCGGGCACCCGTGCGCGAAGCGTTGCTGATGAAAACGCTGCTTAATCACCCGTGGCTGATCGACGAACACTCCGAGGAGATTGCAGCCTTCACATTCGCTTCCGCTGCCCTGGCGCGCTTGCGTGATACGATTTTAGCGAGCCAAGCAATGGAAAATGAGCTTGACAGCGCGCGTTTACGCTCCCAATTGAGCAACGCGGGCCTCGGCAAGGTTGTTGACCTTGTTGAGCGCTCCGTTACGCATAGTAGCGATCGTTTCGCAGAGCCTGATGCCCCGCGGGCCGAGGTGGAAGTTGGCTGGCGCCACACCCTCGCGCTGCATGAGCGGCAGGTTGGCTTGCAGAAGTCGCTCGAAGCAGCCGTCCAGGCTTATCACCGGGACGGCTCCGAGGACGCGCTGGCGCGCATCTGCGAGATTCAGGGCCTGCTTGCTCGCGCAAGCGAGCCTTCCGTGTCCGCAGAATGAATGGCCGATTGGCGTGCTCCTTGCGTGAGACGGCTGATGTGAACGCTATGCGACCCGTGCGTGCGGTACGGGGAGGGTTAGGGGATGGTGGTGGGACGCCTTCGGCGAGCGCGCGCCTTGGCCGTACGCCAGCATATTGTTTGATACGCGACGGTTTGTCGCACGCCGTGATGGCGCTGATAGAGCGGGATACGAGCCCTTGAACGCAAAACAGGCTGTGAAAGCGAAACCCTCCACCGGGCGGTCCAAGGCGGCCCCGGCAAGTAAAAATGACGACCAGGACAAACAGGCCGCGGATGCGCCAGAGCGCGACAGTCCGCTCCTCGATCTCTCGGATCAGGCGGTCAAGAAGCTGCTGAAGACGGCGAAGGCTCGCGGCTACGTCACCTATGACGAGTTGAACTCGGTGCTGCCTTCCGAGGAAGTCTCCTCGGAGCAGATCGAAGACACGATGGCGATGCTGTCCGACATGGGCATCAACGTCGTCGACACCGAGGAAGGCGAAGAGGCCCAGGAAGCTGCAGCGGCCGACGAGCCGGACGAGGATGAAGGCGGCGGCGGGCGGGCGCTCACCACGCAGTCGGCTGTCACCACCACCAGCACCCGCTCAGAGCCCACCGAACGTACCGATGACCCGGTGCGCATGTACCTGCGCGAGATGGGCTCGGTTGAGCTGCTGTCGCGCGAGGGTGAAATCGCCATCGCCAAGCGCATCGAGGCGGGTCGCGAGGCAATGATCGCGGGCCTGTGCGAGAGCCCCCTCACCTTCCAGGCCATCATCATCTGGCGCGACGAGCTGAACGAAGGCAAGATTCTGCTCCGCGACATTATCGATCTGGAGGCCACCTACGAAGGCCCGGAGGCGAAGCAGCCTCCGCCGGCGCTGGGCGACGGTGAAGGTGAGCAGGCGGAAGCCGAAGGCGCTCCCGAGGCCCCGGCCGAAGGCGAGCTAGACGACGAGGACGACTACGAGAACGCGCTTTCGCTCGCGGCGATGGAAGCCGAGCTGAAGCCGAAGGTGCTCGAGACGTTTGACCGCGTCGCGTCCACCTACAAGAAGCTGCGCAAGCAGCAGGACAAGAAGCTCGAGCAGCAGGTCGCGGGCGAGCAGGGCTCGAAGAAAGAGCAGAAGGCCTACGACAAGCACCGCGACGAGATCATCGTCGACGTGAAGAGTCTGTCGCTCAACAACAACCGCATCGAAAGCCTCGTCGAGCAGCTCTACGGCATCAACAAGAAGCTCGTCGGCCTCGAAGGCCAGCTGATGCGTCTGGCCGAGAGCTGCGGCGTGCCGCGGCAGGCGTTCATCGACGAATACTTCGGCAACGAGCTCGATCAGACGTGGCTGGAGCGCGTGAGCGGTCTCGGCCGCAAGTGGCAGACGTTCGTCAAGAACGAGAAGGGCCGCATCGAGAAGCAGCGCGGCGACATCCACACGCTCGCGTCCGAGACGGGCCTCGAAATCCCCGAGTTCCGCCGCATCGTGAAGGCGGTGCAGAAGGGCGAGCGCGAGGCCCGGCAAGCGAAGAAGGAAATGGTGGAGGCGAACCTGCGCCTCGTCATCTCCATTGCCAAGAAGTACACCAACCGCGGCCTGCAGTTCCTCGACCTGATCCAGGAAGGCAACCTGGGCCTGATCCGTGCCGTCGAGAAGTTCGACTACACCAAGGGCTTCAAGTTCTCCACCTACGCCACCTGGTGGATCCGCCAGGCGATCACGCGTGCGATGGCCGACCAGGCGCGCACCATCCGCATCCCGGTGCACATGGTC
>CALRVN010000028.1:0-17440 GCA_943371625.1 Hyphomicrobium sp. CS1GBMeth3 | reverse complement strand
CAAAAGTGCCGTGTTGAACGAGACCTCGTTGACGCGGTTGAGAATGTCGCGCGCGGAACGCGGCAGCTCGTGACGTTCGACAGGGTTTATCTGAACGACAATGGTGTCTTTGGAATCGCATTCGCGTACCAGCGGCGTGATGGTGGGGTTCCCCGCGTAGCCGCCGTCCCAGTAGGCATCGCCATCGATCTCGATAGCCTGGAACATGGTCGGCAGGCACGCTGAAGCCAGCAGCACATCGGCCGTGATCTCGGCGTTGCGGAAGACGCGGCCGTGGCCGGTGCGCACGTTCGTGGCAGTGACGAAAAGTTTGACCAGCGATTTCTTGAGGGACGCGAAGTCGACCTGCCCGTCGAGGATCTGACGCAGCGGGTTTGCGCCCGAAGGGTTGAGATCGTAGGGCGAGAACAGCCGCGCCATGAGATCCATGAAGACGTAGCCGGGAGATGTATCGAGCGACCAGTTGCCCATCAGGACATCGAACGGACTGCGGCGGAGGGGACTTAGGCGGGCCGCATCGGACACGCGGCGCCAGAACTGATCCAAGGCATGGCGTGCGCCGGCAGGGCCGCCTTGCGTGAGGCCATGGGCCAGAACGACGGCATTCATGGCTCCTGCCGAGGTGCCGGAGATTCCGTCGATACGCAGGCGCGGCTCCTCGAGCAGCCTGTCGAGGACACCCCAGGTAAAGGCGCCGTGCGAGCCGCCGCCGTGCAATGCCAGATCGATGAGGACCGGCGGGCCGGACTCATCCGCACTCGCATCGCGGCTGTCGGACTGCATTTCGTACCGCTCCCGCACGCCTCGCCGCAATGTCTTGTACCGAGGGGCGTCCCGCGTCTGCGGTGATGGCATCCGATGGTTTCGCTGCCGCTACCGGCCCGCGGGCAATTGTCTTGTCTGCACCCGATCGACCGGCTTGACCCGGCATGGCGGCGGGTCCATAGGAGCCGCGGCGGCGCTGCATAAGTTGCGCGGCCAATCCCGGAGATAAACCCGATGCCAAGCGACAGTAGTCGATTGTACGTGCCGTCGCGCCGCGTCGTGGCCTGAGCCTTTCGCTCGCCACGGGGCTCCGCGCGATGGCGGAAACCCGAGGTGAGCCATGGAAGATACCGTTGCAGCGGCCGCCGGGCGTCCGCTCGCTGATCTCAACATCGCCGACATCGTAGAGCGCCTCAACGAGGAGGGCGTCGAGGCGGCGGCTGCGCAAGTCGCAGAGCTGCCGTTCGACCGCGCCGTCGACGTCATGGACCGCGCCGAGCTGAAAGAGGGCGGCGACATCCTGCTAGAACTGCCCGGCAAGCTCGCCGGCCAAATCCTGAAGGGGATGTCGGCCGACCGCGCGGCCGATACGTTGCGGCAGCTGGACGGCCACGACCGTACCGCACTGCTGACGCAGGTCGACTTCGAAACGGCGTTGCAGCTGAAGCTTCTGCTGACCTATCCCGAAGGGACGGCCGGGAGCATCATGACGACGGAGTTCGCAAGCGTTCCGTCGACCTACACGGTGGGTAAGACGCTCGACTATATCCGCGGCGTGCAGAAGTCGCGCGAGACCGTCTACACGGTGCTGGTCGTGCATCCACGCACGCGCGAGCTGGTGCGCATCGTTTCACTGCGCGAGCTGATCACCGCAGATCCGCAGCAATCGATGCTGGACGCCGGCGCCGGCAACGAGCCGATCTGGGTAGGCCCGGACGCGGACCGCGAGGAGGTCGCGCGATTGATCTCGATTCACGATCTGTTGTCGATACCGGTGCTCAACGCCCGCCACCAGGTGCTCGGCATCATCACGGTCGACGACGTCATCGACACCATCGTCGCCGAAAGCGATGAGGACGTGCAGAAGTTCGGCGGCGTCGAAGGAACGGTGGAGCCGTATCTCGAAATCGGGTTCCTGCAGATGATCCGCAAGCGCGCGGGCTGGCTCAGTGTGCTGTTCCTCGGCGAGATGCTGACAGCCAGCGCGATGCAGCACTTCGAGGACGAGCTGGCGCGCGCGGTGGTGTTGACGCTGTTCATTCCGCTGATCATGAGCTCGGGCGGCAACTCGGGATCGCAGTCGACCTCGCTGCTGATCCGCGCGCTGGCGCTCGGGCAGCTTCGCCTCCGGGACTGGTGGCGCGTCGCGGTGCGGGAAATCCCAATGGGTCTGGTGCTGGGCGGCATCCTCGCCGTGCTCGGCATCCTGCGCATTGTCGCCTGGCAGCTGTTCGGCATCTACGACTACGGCCCGCACTGGGAGCTGGTGGCGCTGACAGTCGGCGCGGGGCTCATCGGCATTGTGACATTCGGCTCGCTGGCGGGAGCGATGCTGCCCTTCATCATGAAGCGTTGTGGGTTCGACCCGGCGAGCGCCTCGGCGCCGTTCGTCGCGACGCTTGTCGATGTCACCGGGCTGGTCATCTATTTCAGCGTGGCGATGGTCATTCTGCGCGGAACGCTGCTTTAGGGTTGCCACGAGTTGCCGATGCGATCTGTTCCCAGCGGAACTGCGCGCCGACTGCGTGCGGGGTCCAGATGCCGCCGCGGCTATTCAATCCATTCTCGGCTTGGCGCATCATCGGCCGTTGATTCTTTTGCGCTAGCTTTTGACCAATGCCATTTCCGGAGGGGAACCCATGGCGACTTTATCTATCGGCAACTGCATCAACTACGGGTGGGAGACGTTCAAGAAGCGTCCCTGGTTTCTCATCGGCGCTCTCGTGCTGGCATGCCTCATATCAGCGGTCCCGAGCCTGTTCGGCCCACACCCGCATGTCGGGCCAGACGGCGAGCTGATCGAGCCGCCGATAACTGCATTCCATATCATCATCTCGATTGTCAGCATCGTCGTATCGTTTCTCGTGGCCATCGGGCTCACGAACTTCTCGATACGCGCGCACGACAACGTCGAAGGCGTCCAGCTCAGCGACCTTTGGTACCCGAAGCCGTTCTGGTCTTTCGCCGCGGCGCACATCGTGGCCGGCATCGCGATCGGCATCGGCTTCGTCCTGCTTATCGTCCCCGGCGTCATCTTGATGCTCGGCTGGTCGTTCGTGCGCTATCTCATCGTGGAGCGCGGCCTGGGTCCGATCAACGCGCTCAAGGAAAGCTGGCGCATCACGAAGGGACACAAGTGGCAGTTGTTCCTCTTCGGCCTGGCGCTGTTCGGCATCAATTTGCTCGGGGCGCTGGCAATCGGCATCGGCCTATTAGTCTCGGTGCCAGTTACCATGATCGCGGTCGTGCACGCGTACCGGACGCTCGCCACCTAAAAACGCGCAACTAGCGGTAAGGGCGCCCGGATTCCGGGCGCCCTTAGTGTGCGCGGAGGGTCACACTGCCCCCAGAAAGGCCGAGGCGCCGCGTTGCCGCCACTGCTGCGAGTATGTTATCCGGCGAGGTCGAAGACTGTCAGGGGAACTTGATGCGCCGCGGCACCGCATTCGTCGCCCTAATCCTGCTTGGTGCCATCGCCCCGCGCGTAGCGGCCGCCGGCCCAGCTTTGGTCATCGAAGTCTCCAACAGCAAGGTCCTCTACAGCGAGGACGCCGATAGCCTGTGGCATCCGGCATCGCTGACCAAGATGATGACGGCCTACCTCGCATTCGAGGCGCTCAAGGCCGGCAAGATCACGCTCAAATCGAAGATCGCCTGCTCCGCCGCCGCCAATGTGCAGCCGCCGAGCAAAATCGGTCTCGCCGTCGGCCGGGAGATGAGCGTCGACCTGGCGCTGCAGTCGCTGATCATCAAGTCGGCCAACGATGTGGCCGTGATGCTTGCCGAAGCTATCGCCGGCAGCGAAGTGGCATTCGTCGAGCAGATGAACACGCGGGCGAAAGCGCTCGGCATGGAGCGCACGGTCTTCGTCAACGCCAACGGCCTTCCGGCCCCGGCGCAAGTGACGACAGCGCGCGATCTCGCCAAGCTCGCCCGTGCCATCATCAACGACTTCCCGGAATATGCCCACTACTGGCAGAAGGCCGAGATGCGGATCGGCAAGCAACGGCTCGCCACGCATAATGGCTTGCTGCAGTCCTTCGAGGGCGCCGACGGCATGAAGACGGGATTCACCTGTGATTCCGGTTTTAACGTGGTGGCGACGGCGAGCCGCGAGGGGCGACGCGTCATCGCGGTGGTGCTGGGAGAGAACTCCAGCGCCGACCGCAATATCCGCGCCGCGAGCCTGTTGGAAAACGGTTTCCAGCAGACCGGATGGAAGCAACTGTTCAACTCCACGACGCTGGATAACATGCCCCTGGCGGATGCCGCGCAGGTGCGGAGCGTGCGCAACGACGTCGTCTCGTGGGGCTGCAAGGAGCGCAAGGCGCGGGTCGCCAAGAAGGCGGGCGCCAAGAAGAAGGCGTTGGCTAAGAAGAAGCCTGAGACCACCAGCGCACCCAAGCCCGAGACGGTGACGATCGACGTCGAGCCGGCGGGCACCCAGGCTGCCGAGGGCGGCGCCGGCGCGTCATCCACGGTGCAGCTGCGCGGCACGATGCCCCCGCCCGCACCGGCAGCGTTCCAACAGCAGCAATAGGCGATCTGGCGCGGCGTAGGCCGAACCGGTCCGGCTTTTAAACGATCAGTCCCAGCTTGCCGTCTCGATATGGGCAGACTGGCGCCGGGCGCTCCTCGGGCGCGGCCTTCTCAGGCTGGGCATTGCTTTCGGCCGGCTGCTGAGCCGCCGGGTCAGAGCCTGCGGCATCGTCAGCCTGGGCCAGGGCGGGGGCAGCCATCAGCGCCAGTGCCGCCGCGCAAAGAAGGGTTAACCGCGATGTTCGGGACATTTCGAGCCCTCCTGGTTGGGCCGCAGCTTAACTTGTCTGGGCCCACCTTGCGGCAGACTAACATGGATGCCCGCCGGCCGGTTTCATTTTGGCGCAGGAAGGAGTGGCGCGGTTCTTGCTGAACCCTCGTCGGTACGAGATCACGACGGGATTCTGAGCTGATGGCAAATGTCTGGCAAGAAACGCCATCCATAGACGACCCCGAGTCCGACGCCATGGCCGGCGTCCTCGAGGCGATGCATGGAACATATGCGGCCGAAGTCGCCGATTTCTTCTCGGCACTTCATTTCAAGACCGGCGATGAGCCCCGCTCACTCGCCTGGGCCGACGTCGCCGAGCGCGTGCGCGAGCGCCAGCGCGACCGCATGCTCTCATGAGCTCACGGACATGAGCCAGTCGAGCGCGCTCCGGGCGCCATCAACGGCGCGACTGTGGCGGAGCGTCATGGCCGTCTCTTCGCAGCTGACGGAAATATTCCAGGCGCGGAACGATCGCCATCGCGCGCAGCGTGATGCGTTCACGGCGTTCTCGGTGCGCTGCGCCAGCGCGGCGCTGCTCTATCTGTCGCAGATCGCGCTTGCACGCTGGATGGGCGGCTATGAGTACGGCATCTACGTCTTCGTGTGGACGTGGGTGATGATCCTCGGCGGACTTTCCGACCTGGGGCTCGGCACCGGTTCGATCCGCTCCATTCCGCATTATCGCGAAGCCGGAGAAGCCGCGCTGGTACGCGGGGTGGTGAGGGGCAGCTCTTGGCTGTCGTTCTGCGTGGGTCTCGCCGTTGCGCTCTTCTGCGCGGGACTACTTTACGCGTTCAAGCCTTTCAACGACGCATTCATGCTGCCGGCCTATCTCGGCCTCGTCTGCGTGCCGTTCTACGCGGTGTCGTGGGTCCAGGACGGCATCGGCAAGGCGTTCTCGTGGATGAGCCTGTCGATGGTGCCGCCATACGTATTGCGGCCGGCGCTGCTGCTTACCGCGATGACCGGGGCGCTGGCGTGCGGCCTGCCCATGCTCGCGGCCACTGCCGCAGCCGCCGCGGTGATCGCGACGGTCGGCTCTAGTATCGTGCAGGCAGTGTTGATGCGGTCGCGCGTGCAAAAGGCCGTGGGCACGGGCACGCACGCCTACGACTTTCCCATGTGGCTGAAGGCGAGCTGGCCGCTGCTCATCGTCAACGCCAGCGAGCTGACGCTGCAGAGCGCGGACGTGCTGATCGTCTCGCACTACATGAGCCCGACCGACGTCGCCATCTACTTTGCGGCAGCGAAGACGATGTCGCTGATCATGTTCGTGCACTATGCGGTGGGCAGCTCCGTCGGCACCCACTTCGCGGCGCTGGCGGCGCGCGGCGACAAGGCAGAACTCGACAGATTTGCTCGCGAAGCCGCGCACTGGACGTTCTGGCCGTCGCTTGCGGCGGGCGTCGGCATCCTGGCGCTCGGCATCCCGCTGCTGTGGCTGTTCGGGCCGCAGTTCGTCGCCGGCTATCCGGTGATGGGCATCCTCGTCGCGGGCTTCCTGTTCCGCGCGGCCATGGGGCCGACCGAGTTCCTGCTCAACATGCTGGGCAAGCAGCGGATTAGCGCCCTGGTGCAGGTGACGATGGCGGTGACGAGCATCGGGCTCAACCTGCTGCTCGTGCCGCGCTACGGGCTGATCGGGGCGGCCATCTCGACGTCGCTGGTGCTGTCACTGGGTGCGCTGGCCAACAGCCTGGTGGTCAGCCGCACGCTGGGCATCGAGGTCGCGGTGTGGCGGAACCTGTCACGCGGCAAGTGAACCGCACCTCAATCCGGCGATCGACCGTTCACACACACTCCATGTCATCCCGGCACTTGTTGCCGGGATCAAGCGTCGGACTGGCACCCAAGCTTGCGGAGAGATGGATCCCGTGAACAAGCCACGGGATGACAATTTGGGAGGAGCCGCGCGAAGCGACTACATCGGTGAGCCGATAACGAGGGTCCAGAAGGACTTGAACTCGGTGCGCGGGTCCTGCACCAGCGCAATGCCCATGTGGGTCGCGTCGCCGAGCAGCAAGTTCTTGTTGTGGCCTGGGCTTTCCTTCCAGCCGCGCATGACCTCGGAGAAGTCGACCTGGCCGGTGCCGACGTTCTCGGCGGCGAGGCGGGCCTTGAAGCCGGCGCGCTTCACACGATCCCAAGGGTTCGAACCGTCGGAGCCGTAGTGCGAGATGCGGTCCCACTTGGCGAGGTCGCGCGAATGGGCCTTTGCCGCCTCGGTCAGCTCGGCGTCGAGCTTCAGCGGCTTCAGGCCCTTGTCCTTGCGGTATTGATTGATGATGTCACGCGCGCGATCGGCATCGAGCGCGGTGTGGGAATAGTCGCGGTCAGAGAGCGCGCCTTCCGGAGCCTTTTCGTAAGAGCCCTTCGGGGCCTGGTCGAGGGCGGCATATTGCTGCCCGGCGACTGCGGGGCTCTTGGCGCGCGGCGCGGACGGATCGCCGCCGAGACCGACGCTCTGCGTGGTGGGCGATGAGGTTATGGATGCCGTCGTGTCGGGCTGATTGTAGCCGGACGAGATGGTTTCAGAGCCGAGACTGCAGGCTGCCATAACAAGTGCGGCACCTGCGCATAGCGCGACGCGATACATACGAGCCACTCCCGCGAGGGTGATTGCGGTACAACGGTTGATCATCGCGTAAACCCGTTAACTCGTCGTTAATGGTAAGGGGACGTAACCGCACGTTCGAAAGCTGGGCTTCGAACCTCGAACTCGTCGTTTCGTGTGGCATTCCCCCAGGTTGCGTCGACAGCACGGTCAAGCCTAGACGCGATCCGGCGTTAATATGTTGTTAGGAATTTGACGTCGGTGAGGCGGGGGACGGCGGTGCAGCGAAAAATCGCATCGCCGATGCAACCATCACCTACCAATGCGTCCCACCCTCTTGAAGCGACCACAATCTCCCACACAATTCGCAGCTAAGGGCCGCTGATTCGCGCGTACGGCCATGCCAACGGCATGAGGAGATGCGTTGCATGTCGGCCATGAGCAGGAGCGCGCAGGCGCTGCCGCTGAGCGGCGTGTCGCTTTCAGCCTTCGACAACCTCATTCTCGCGCGCATCGCGTGCGCGGGCGGAGCGACGCGGGCGCAGATCGTGCGCGACCTCGGGTCGATCGCGACGCCGAAGCTCACCCCGGTTCAATGGCGGACCACGGTCGACACGACGCTCGCGCGCCTGATGGTCGCGGGGATGGTGCGTGACAACCGCAGCCGCCTGCGGCTCAGCGAGGCGGGCGAAGAACTCGTCGCCAGCTACTTCGGCGAGAAGCACGCGCATACGCGCACGTGGACCGACCAACGCGACATCTGGCTTGTGGCGAAGGCGCTTGGCGTAGACCCGAGCAAGCCGGCGCAGCGCAGCGCGCTGTCGCGGCTCGACGGTCTTTCAGCACTGATGGTGCAGCAGGCCTTCGGGCTTTCGGTGCGCCAGGCCCTGTCGCCTTCTAAGCTCAGGGCGGCGCTGGCGCTCGTCGCGATCGAGCGGGCGTTCGACAACAACGTCAAAGAAGGACTCGGCAAGGGGGCGGCGCTTTCGGCCAAGGCTGGTCGCGTCCTCGCCGGCCAACTGCTTCTAAAGCCTCGTGAACTTGCAACGGACGTGAAGCTCGTCGCGGCGCTGTGCAGCGACGCCACCGGGTTGCAGCGCTTTGATGCCGATACCTTGCGGCTCGCGGCGCTGCGCAGGCTGGCGGGTGCCGATACATCGGCAAATGCTGCTCCGATTGCAAAAGTCACCTTGCGCAAGGCGAGCGAATCACTTTCGCCGCCGCCAGCTACGCTCACATCGCAAGTGGAAGCGACGCCGCAGCGCCCTGGTCTGGCGCTATTTTCTGCCGGTGTGCTCAACGCGGCACGGACGAGTGCCGAGGGCTGGCCAGGGGCCCGCAAGGCGTTTATCTCTCGGGTGTGGGACGCGATTCGCACCTCTCACCCCGAATGGGGACTTTCCGAGATCGACTTCAAAGACATGCTGGCCGGCGCTCATCGCGCGGGGCAATTGGTTCTTGCCGGCGCGGATCTCAAAAACAAACAGAACATCAAAGAATTCGAGGCGTCGGCGATCCTCTACAAGAACACCGTTTGGCACTACGTGCGCGTTGAAGATTGAGATTGGACGTCGAGGGGCAGCGACTAATGCAGCTTAAAGAAGCTTCTCCGCAACCGGCTCCAGACCGACTCTTCTCGGCGTTCGAGCAATCGATCACCTGGGAAGACGACATCTGGCGGGCCGACCCTGTCGACGTTGCGGAGGTGCACGCCAAGGCGCGGCGCAAGTTCTCCGACCTTCTGACGAGCATCACCTCGGGCCGAGGGCCGGGCACGCAGGATCGCATCCTGCTGTTCCACGGACAGTCGGGCGCCGGCAAGACGCATCTGTTGCGCGCGCTGCGCACGACGGCGCATCGCGACGGCACGGCGTACTTCGGCTACGCGCAGATGACGCCGGATGTCGCCAACTACGCCGACTACTATCTGCGGCGGCTCGTGCACTCGCTGGAGAAGACGTACAATCCCGACGCCTCAGGCGAGACGGCGCTGCAGCGGCTGACGAGCCGGATGGTTGCCGATGCGGCGATCGATCCGAAGGATCTGCAGAACCTGCGCGAAGCGAACCTCGATGAGGCAAAGCTCGCCAAGCTGGTGCTGAAGATCGCGGACGACATCGTCTCGGCGACGAAGTACGCCTCCCGCGATCTCGACATCAACGTCGTGCGCGCGCTGCTCTATCTAGAACGCCACGACCCGCGCATCGACCAGCGCGTGCGCCAGTACCTGCACGGGCGACCGCTCACCGAGCTCGCGCATCAGGCTGTCGCTGCGCTCGATCCGAACGACGGCGAGGACCGGGCTTTCGAAATCATCGCTGCGCTCGGCGCACTGATGTGGTCCGTCGACAGCGCCGCACTCGTCTTCTGCGTCGATCAGGTCGAAGACCTGCGCTTCTTCTCGGACGCCGAGGAGCGCTTCCAGCGCGCCGTGCGCGACCTGATCCAGATCGCCAACCGTGTTCCCAACGCCATCCTCATCATCTCGTGCCTGGAAGACTTCTACGGCCAGGTGCGCGGCGTGCTGGCGCAATCCTACATCGACCGGATCGAGAAGGCCGGTCCGGTGGCGCTGCTCGAATCGCGTACGCCGGAAGAGGCGCGGCTGATCATCGCCAAACGGCTGCAGCACCTTGCTGCATCAGGCGAGTTCGGCGCCGGCTATTCGGATCCGGCAGCTTACTTCGGGCCGCAGTTCTATGAAGAGTTCGCGGGGCTCTCGACGCGCCGCCTGCTGGAGCACGCGCATAGCCGCCTGCGCAGCAAGACTTCGCCGGACGGCGAGGAACAGGATGACGACGCCGAGACTGAGAAGGGCTTCGGCTTCATCTCGCGGCTCGCCGCTGCCCTCGGTCTCGGACTTGCCGACGACAGTGAAAAGGGATCGGCAGAGCCGGGCGTCGACTATCGCGATGCCTGGGAGCGCTTCCAGAACGCGTCGGAGGCGGAAATCCCGTCCGACGAGCGCGAGCTGCTCGATATCCTCGGCGGCGCGCTCAGCCTCGCCAAGGAAGAGTGGGTCGGCACGATCGTGCTCAATGCCGAGCGTCTCGACCTCGGTGACGATCTCTCGGTCATCGACTTCACGCTGAAGCACAAGGGCGGGCTCTCGACCGACGGCCGCGTCTTCATCTGCAACAAGCCGACGCAGGGCGGTGGCCTCAAGCGCCAGCTCGACCGCGTGCTCACCAACATGGGTGAGAAGCAGTGCTTCATGCTGCGCGCGTCCGACTACCCGCCCAACCGCAAGAACCAGACGGCGATGGCGTTCCGCAAGTTCCGCGAGATGGGTGGCCGTGCTCTCAATGTGCCGCTCGCCGAGTGGGAGCGGATGATGATGGTGCGGGAGTTCCACACGCATCACCGCCAGGACCCAGGCTTCATGGGCTGGCTGGCCAACGCCAAGCTGCTGTCGAACCTACCCTGCATCATCCAACTGCTGCGCCTCGATCTGCTTGGGCGCGCGCTGCCGAAGTCGGCTGCCGCCGAAGCAGAAGCGGCGGCGAACGGCACCAAGGCCGGCCGCAGCCTGCTCGGTGCGCTTGACGACGTCGTCGCGACGGATGGCGGCGAAGCCGCAACTGTCGAAGAGGAAGAACTGCCGCTGTCCGTCATTCTCGATGAAAACGCCTCGGGCTCCAGCATCTTCGCCGGACGCCAGATCGGAACCGGCGGGCGCCCGGTGACGCTCAACAAGGACGTCCTCAAGCGGCATGCGGCGGTGCTCGGTGGCTCCGGCTCGGGTAAGACGACCCTGGCCTTGAGCCTTATCGAACAGCTGCTGCTACGCGGAATCCCAGCGGTGCTCATCGACCGCAAAGGCGATCTGTGCAGCTACGCCAACCCCGACGTCTGGCGCGACAACGACGAAGAGTTCTCCGAGCGCCGCGGCGAGCGCGAGAAGCTTGCCGACGCGATCGATGTCGCCGTGTTCACGCCAGGCCGCGCGTCGGGTCGCCCGATCTCGATCACGCTGCTGCCGAACGGCATCAACGAGCTGCCGGAGCACGAACAGCAGTTGCTCGCCAACCTGTCATCCGCAGCGCTCGGCGACATGCTGCACCTCAAGAATTCGGCGACGCATCAGAAGCAGTTCGGCGTGCTGTCGGTGGCGCTGCGCATCCTCGGGGGGCGCCATAGCCGCGAGGTGACGCTGACGGACCTCATCCACCTGTTGGAGGACGAGGATCCGGAGCTTTCCGACCTCACCCAGCGCATGGACCCGTCGGGCAAGCTGCGCCGCGACCTCGTTGCCCAGCTGGACAGCCTGCGGCACCGCAACTCCTCGCTGTTCGAGGGCGGCGGCGAGCCTATGAGCATGGAGGCCTTCCTTGGCCTCGGCCAGTTCGCCCGGGAAGGGCGCACGCGGCTGTCGATCATCTACACGGGCTTCCTCGGCGACAACGAGAACATCCTCTTCTGGGTGTCGCAGTTCCTTTCGGAAGCGCTGCGCTTCTGCCAGCGGAACCCGAACGACGAGTTGCAGGCAGTTGTCATGTTCGACGAGGCCGACCTCTATATTCCGGCCAACTCCAAGCCGGCCACGGCGGAGCCGCTGCAGAGCCTGCTCAAGCGCGCACGCTCGGCGGGCCTGGGCATCATGCTGGCTACGCAGTCGCCGGGCGACCTCGACTACAAGAGCCGCGATCAGATCACGAGCTGGTTCATCGGCCGCGTGCGTGAAGACACGGCGCTGCGCAAGCTCAAGGCTGCATTCTCCAGCGAGTCCGGTCTCGAGCCGGCGGCGGTGCTGCCCGGGCAAACGGTGGGCGAATTCCACCTCGTGCAGGAGGGCCTGGTGCGATCGATGAAGGCGCAGCGCTCGCTGATCATGGCAGAGCAGGTGCCGTTCGATCGCATCGAGCAGCTGTCACGCGAAACGAAGGGTCAGGACGAGCGTCAGCTGCGACTCTTCGATGGGCCTTCGCGAGGGCTTTCTATCCACAACGTCAAGCGCTGACGGTGCACTTTTGCAACGCATCCACAGGTTGCTTGCGCAATAACTTCAGGTCTTGGGCGATACACTTCGGCTCATCCAAACTCCACTAGAGTATTTGCTAAAGCGCTTGCTTTGCTTGATTTTTCGAGCGTGAGAATCGCTGCGCAATAGACCGCCGCGCGCCCTGCTTTTCGCAGTTGCGAAACTACACGCCGTTTGGCCTGCAAACAGGGCGTGTCAACTACTTTCTTCTCATGTAAATTCGACATGTCACCGGAAATTTTAAGGGGGTCTCTGGTGATATTGCGGTGAGTGCGGATACGCCGTCGCGTCGTCGTCGGCGTGTGGTGCGGGGTAGTGTTATGGTTGCGAAGTCTTTTGTAATGCTTGTTGCAGCAACAGTATTAGGACCAGCCGTGGGCGTCGGCTTGTTCGTACTACTGCACACGTTCTGATGTATTGGCGCGTAGCGTTGGCTTTGCGACTTCTGTCGGGGCCAATATCGCCATAAACACGAGCTAGTTGTCGTTCGCTTCGGGCGCTGTTGCGCTCACTCCTGCGAGCGACAGGTCATGCTCGTCGTATTCCGCGTTTTGTTGCGGGCGCTCGAGCTATCGGCGCTGCTGCCCTTCCGTATTCTCCAAATTCTACTCGACCGGGTGGCCTTCAACCCGCGGCTCGGGCCCTTGCGGCATGTCGCGGGGGCCGCGATCGTCTACGTGTTGGCGGCGCTATGCCTCGTCTATGTGTTTGCGCCCATCCGCGGCCTCGTGGGGCACTACACTCAAGGCGACAAGCTGCATTACGACGCAGAACGGTGGCTCGCGACGGCCATCTACGACGCGCGCGGCAGCTTCGTCGGGACGTTCGACCCCCGCCTCGATAGCCTGCGGGACGTCAACTATTCGAGCGAGGCCATCGACCTCGGCGATTACGTCGCCAACCCCGATCACAAGTCGATCCCGGTGCGCGAGGTGCCGGAAGCCTACTGGCAGTGCCTCGTCTATCACGAGGATCGCAACCTCGGCGGCATCCTCAATCCATTCGGCATCGACCTGCCCGGTGTGCTCAAGATCCCCTTCTCGACAGTGCGACGCTCGCTTCAAGCGAAGCGGCTGATCCTGGGCGTCGGCGGCTCGACGCTCGCCATGCAGTTCGTCCGCGTCATCTATAAGACGCCGCCGGGCCTGCACGAGGGTGCGCTCACGAAGCTTAAGCGGAAGCTCGGCGAATGGTGGCTGGCTCCGGTGGTCTACCGGGAGCTGACGCAAACGGGCGGTGACCAGACCCTGAAGCAATGGGCTGCGAACCATCTCTGGCTGGCGCAGCGTACGGGCGGGTCACCTCTGCACGGCATCGAGCTGACAAGCCGCATCGTGTTCGGCAAGGAGGCGGCCGACCTTTCCATAGCGCAGCAGTACGTGCTGGCGTCGGCGGTCAACCGTCCGATCATCCTGCTGGAGGGCAGCGAACGCCTCAATGCGGTGCGGCTCGATCGCTGGCGCTACCTCACCGAGGTGCGGGCGCGCACGTGCGCAGAAAAGCTGATCAAAGACGAAGCGGTGCTGAAGGAGGTGCTGTTCGAGCTCGTGACGATGGCGGCCGGCCCGCCCGACCCGAAGATCAGGCCGCGGCTGCAGGAGGCGCTGGACAAGTACGCGCCCAACCTCGCTCTGCCGGCGCAGGCAAACCCGGTGGTGCGCGCCAACGCGCTGATGCCGGCGGCGCGGTACGGCATCCGCGAAGAGATGAAGCAGCGCTACGGCTTTGCATGGCGGGATCACGTGCGCGGCGTGACGACGACGTTCGATGCGGCTAAGAACCTCGCCTTCGCGAGCATGGCGCGCAGCAGGCTCACGGAGATCAACGCGCGCTACGGCGACAAGATCGACGCCGCCTATACGCTCGATCCCGCGCAGATTTCAGAAGACCGGCACAGTCCGGGCGTCATCGTCGCGGCGGCCAACGCCAACGGCGAGATCGTGCGCTATTTCGAGCAGGGGGAGAACGCCGCCTATTTTGGCTCGCCGTTCGCACGAGAGGCAACGACCGGCATCTACGACGCGGGGCGCGAGAGCCGCATGGTAGCCTCGACGGGCAAAATCATCGCCGCGATCGCCATCGCCAACACGCTGCGAGACACGCCTCAGTCAGTTTATCTGGACGCGCATGCTCCAGCGCAGGGGCTCGATACCTGCGCGCGCGGAGAAGAGCACCATGAGAGGAGGGCGCTGACGGCCTTCGCCTGCTCGCTGAACGATCCGCTGATGACGCGCACGGCGCAGGTGGGACAGGCGCGCGTGCAGCGGCTGATCGATCAGCTCGGGTTCAACATGCCGCCGACCAACGCGGACGGCAGCGGCACACCGGCGTCGACGGCCGTGGTCCTTGGTCAGGTTGCAGCGGCGCCGCGGCGCGTGCATCACCTCGCAGGTGTCGTTCTGGCGAGCCTGATCGGCCGCGGGGGAGCACCGCTTCAGGAGCCGACACTGATCAAGCGCTACGAGTATACAGGCGCTGACGAGCAGCAGCAGACTTATGCCACGCGGCGGATCGTGCCAGACCGGCTCATTCGCGCGGGTGGGAGGCCGCTGATCCGGGCGCTGCTGCAAGCGCCGCTTTGCTATGAAGCTGCCGGCAAGCCGGCCGGTACTCTGAAGGATGCCTCGCACTGGTGCGCGAAACGGCATCCGGGCGTCAAACTTCATTTTGCCAAGACGGGTACGCAGGTGACGGAGGACATCTCGGCGACGGTCGATGCCTGGATTGCCGGCGGGCTGCAGTTCGCCAACGGGGCGGCATATTCCTACGTGGTGGTGGTCGGGACGGGGTCGGCTCGCAGTCCTTGGGCGCGGAACCTGCACGCGGCGCAGGTGGCAGTGCCGCTGCTCGATGCGCTGCTCGCCGACCTTGAAGCCGAGGCGACCGGGAAGGCGTCTCCCGCAGCAGCGAAGCCGAAGCCGACGGCTGCACCGCTGCCGGCGCGGAAAGCCGCGGCAAAGCTCACGTCGAACTGAGCTGCATCTCCTGAGGGCCGCCGACGCTGCGTCCGGGTGCCTCCAGAAACATGTGCAAAACGACGCGCCGGATCTGCTGTGGGCTGGCTTCGCGGCCCGAAAGCTCGAGCAGCAGGCCGGCCAACCGGGTGCGAGCCGCGGCGCGGCTCTCGGCATCGGAGTCCTGCAGGGCGGCGGCGATGACAGCCCAGGTTTCATCGAAGATTTGACCCAGTGTCGCCAGGTCCTCGGGCTCGAAAGTTTCAACTCTGCTAGCGGGCATGGACGCCTCCAAAAGCTACTGTACAGAAGCGTACCTTCGATGGCCGGCGGCTTAAATCCGCCGCAGGCGCCGTTGGTGGCGTGACGTGAATGAACCCTTTTGAGGCTTTCGGCGTTTAAGCCGCAAAATGAGTAAGTGGTGCACATGATGCACCGCATCCCTCTTTCGAACCTCTGAGGTGGCTCGCCATGAATGGCCTGTCGCGACAGACGCGCCTGCAAATCATGCTCGACGATGACGAGCTGGCTGCCATCGACGACTGGCGCTTCAAGCGCCGGATGCCGAGCCGTGCCGCTGCGATACGCGAATTGCTGCGGCTCGGATTGAAGACCCAACTCGGCGCCGATACCGACCGCCATCGGCGCTCGGGCGACTTCGGCGTTATCGGCAAAGTGCCCGACGGGCAGGACGATCAGAGCTGACGCGCGCGCGTCAGCGCCGCTGACGGTTGCGCTGTGCACGGCAGCAGTTCCGCCATCGGCGCGCCGTACTGGCGACAAAAACCACGCGTACCAATCCACTCGGATCACTTACCGGCACCATGGGAAGACACTGAACGGCGAAAGAGGCGTTTCGCGCATTCGGTGGTGAAGCTGTCTTGCGACCTTACGTGTCGCGAGCAGGCGACCACCTGTGCTCGATTGGTTGGACAGGTCACCTATGTCGTTGCGGACGGGCGCGCCGTGGTCGCGCACGAGGACTACGAGTGCAAGCTTCGATCGCGGTTTCGAAGCCTCGGCCGATTGGGCCGATCCGGAGCGGTCTGAGCGCGATTGGAAAAAGATCGTCCTCATCGTGGGTCTGGCAGGGCTGTCGTGGGTTGCGACCTACGTCGGCATGCTCGAGCTCATCGAGAGCAACATGGGCTCGCTACCGCTGTTGCATAAGCTGATTATCGGCTTCTCGGTCGGCATGCTGATGACGATGGTCGTCTGGCTACTCGACCAGATGTTCTCGCCGATCGACTGGTTCACGCGCATTTCCTATCTCTTCGGCTACGTGTTCCTCACCGTCATCTCAGTCGGGTTCGGCTTCGGATTTTATTGGAAGGTGCTGGAGAGCCGCTCGGAAGCGGCTCGGTCGGCGGAGAGCGCCGTCGGACAGGTGCAGTCGTCGTTGCACGGCGCGGCTACGCGGCTCGAGCAGCTGCAAGCTACGCTGGTGCAGCTCGGGGGCCTTTCCAGCCAAAAGGCCGCCGTCGAACGCGAGAAGGGCACGTCGTGCCCCAACTCATCGCCAGGCGACGGCCCGCGCAGAAAGATGCGTGACGAGGATGCGGCGCGGTTCAGTTTCGCGTCGGAGTTTGTCAAAGGCCGCGTGACCTCGATCAAGGGTGACATGGCGGCGCTCAACGGCGACCTGGTCAAGATCGTCTCCAACGATGCCTCGACCATCGATGCCGCCAGCGGCACGCGCAACGAGTTCATGCGCTCGCTCGGTCGCCGCCTCGACATGACTGTGACGGGGTTCAACGCCTTCCGCACCGATCCGCAGTTGCGCCAGATCCGCGCCGATCTCGCCGACCGGGCGGAGCGGACGACCATCGACATGGGCAACGGTAAGTCCATCGCGTGCCCCGATACGCAGTTGCAGGTCGCACTGCGCGGCGTCGTTCGCGCCATCGACCAGTTGCCGACACTCGAGAAGCCGGAGATCGCCGCCGTCGAGGGTTCGGAAGCGACCATCGAGGCGTTCCGGCGCCTGACGGCGACCTTCATCGGACTGCTGTCGTTCGAGCTGCCGCCGTCGGCCGATGAGTTGCGCGTGCTGCAACAGCGGGCGGTGCAGTCGATCGACAATACGGCGGCGCTGCATGCGCTCAACGCCGACGAGGTGGGCCTGTCGAAGCGCGACTATATTCCGCTGGGCGTGG
>CALRVN010000027.1:0-17598 GCA_943371625.1 Hyphomicrobium sp. CS1GBMeth3 | reverse complement strand
ATCTACCCTCGCCGTCAGGCTCGGCCGCGGGCTGCAACCCAAAATACTCGGAAAATGTTGGTTTGGGCAAATGTGGATCAGTGCACCGCGCACTGGGCTCGCTATTCTGCCCCAAAGGAACACCTATGACCCAACCGAACCCTTCCGTTGATGCGGAGGGCCTGGCTGACCTGGGCATCTGCGAGTCGCTTGTGCTCGCCCTGACTGAACGCAAGATCATCAGCGATAAGGAAGCGCGTGATCTTCTCAATGACGTGGTGACTACACACACCAATATGGCGGCCGCTTCGACATCACCGGAGAAGCACCTTGCTGTGGTCGACATCATTCGCCGCATACTAGCGGGCAAAAATGGCATTCCGCGACCGGTATGACCTCTTTCCTAGCAAGACGGGACGATGCGGCCACTAACCTGGGTTAGCTACTTTTCGCTGAGAGTGTGAGTTGCGTCTGGAAACGCGGCGTCTCCTGAGGCTGGTCAATACTGCCACGCTTTTTTCTGCATTGGGTGCAGTGCCCGCGGCGCCATTAGCTGACGCGCCAGGGCCTCCACCGGCATTCCTGAATCATGCTCTGCCAATCCAGTTCCCTTGCGCTAGCGGTGTGACAAGTGGCGCCGCCCTTTGCTGACGGATTATCAGACGGCATACTAATCCATGTTAGTGCGCGCGCGCGCACCGCAGCCTAACCTCACTAGGAATGCTGTCCTCAAGTCACTCTCATCCATGGAGTGGCTGCGCGTTTCGGTGCGGTTGTCAGCGTTGCATCCCATTCCAGCGTGAGCCTTCCGAGCGTTTCGGCGCAGCATCGTGCTGCGCTTGCGTTTGACGTCGGCCGCGTCGCCTCTCCATGGCCGATCTTCACTGATGCGTCACAGCGAGCCGTTCTGCGCGGGAGATCGATGATCTCCCCGAGGGACTGATATTGGCATCCATCAAATCGCTAGAGGACACGCTATGAGTTCGAAATCCTGCCAGGACGCCAGTCTCAGTCTGCCTTGGTGCGCCAAAAGAAATGAGCCGGCGCTGCAACACCGGGATCCTAGGCGCATCGATCCGCGAATGGCCGCGGCATTTGTTGCCGCGATCGCGCTGGCCGAATTTGCCGTGCCGAGCGACGCACACGCGCAAATCCTGGGCACAGCGGAGACGTACGGGGTTCTCGGCGGGTCCACTGTTACCAACACCGGCCCGAGCGTCATCAGAGGCAACGTCGGCGTCTCACCGGGCAGCGCGATCACGGGCTTTCCGCCCGGCATCGTCGTGCCACCGGGAACGATCCATGCGGGCGATGCCAATGCGGCGAACGCGCAGAGCGACCTTACCGTCGCTTATAATTACCTCGCCGGGTTGCCGTCGCAGGTGAACCTGACGGGCCAGAATCTCGGCGGCATGAATCTGGGACCGGCAGTCTATAGTTTCGTTAGCTCGGCACAGCTTACCGGCGTGCTGACGCTCAACGGACAAGGCAACTCGGCCGCGCGATTTGTCTTCCAGATCGGCAGCACGCTGACCACGGCTAGCAACTCGGCGGTTCTGCTCATCAACGGTGCCAACGGCAACAACGTGTATTGGCAGGTCGGAAGCTCAGCCACACTCGGCACCAACTCGATCTTTGCCGGCAACATCGTCGCGCTGACCAGCATCACGCTGAACACCGGCGCTACGATCACTTGCGGCCGCGCCCTTGCGCGCAACGGCGCGGTTACACTGGATAACAACAGCATCACGCTCTGCGCGCAAGGCGGCGGCGGTGACGACGACGACATCACTCAGGATGAACTCGGCGGTGAGGGGGTTGGTGGTGGCCAGCAGGCAGCGTTCAACGCCACGAGATTATTCGGCTCAGCAATCATGGCGCAGGCAGCTACGTGGATGTTTGGATCCGGTCCGGATTTCAATGGCATTACGCCGCAGAACAACCGTCCCATGAAACTTGGAGCGGTGGCGAGCGAGCAGGAGCTGGCGCTGTACTCGGGTTATCAGCCGCGGACATGGCGCTTGTGGACTTCAGCGTTCGGCGGAGCGTCATCTTTCCAGGGCAATGCCGACACTTCGCCGGGCCTTTCGACGCGTACCTACGGCATCGGTGTCGGCCTCGACTACGAGGTGGACCGCACCCTGCTATTGGGCATCGCCGGCGGCTACAGCTACACGCCGTTCTCGGTCGAGGATTTCACGACCAGCGGTCAGGCCGAGGGTGGGCAGTTCGCGCTCTATGGCGTAAAGCGGGTTGGCCCGGCCTACTTGGCGGGCATTGCCGAATACGCGCACTTCGCCAACAAGTCGGACCGGACGATCGACTTTGTCGTGAACGAACGACACACCGGCAATTACACGGCGGATGGGTTCTATGGCCGCTTGGAGACTGGCTGGCGTCAGAGCTTTGGCCGCCATTGGCTGACGCCCTACGCCGCGATCGACGTGGCGCCATTCAGCTTTGGCGGCTTCGCCGAGGATGGCGGTGGTATCCTTGGGCTCAGCTACGGGTCACAATCAGTGACTTCCGTGGTGAGCAGCCTCGGACTCCAGTATGACACCCAGATGGGCCTGGCTAACGGTCAACGGTTGACGCCCTTCACGCGCGTCGCCTGGGCGCATGAGTTCAATCCCGATCGCGGCGTCGACTCGGTTCTGCTCGCATCGCCGGAGGTCAGCTTCTCTTCTAGCGGCGTGTTTGTCGCCCGCGATGCCGCGCTCGTCGATGCGGGGTTCCAGCTCGACCTGACGCAGCACACGGGGTTGTTCGCCTACTTCAACGGCGCGTTTGGAGAAAACAGCCAGAGCTATGGCGGCAACGGCGGCGTCAAGATCTCCTGGTAGGCTCTGCGGCGCGGGCAGGTCAGTTGAACTGCGCCAAGTAGTGGTTTGCGCCAAGATTGCATTGTCCGACGCGCCACTCGATCCGGCGTCCGTCGATCGTCATCATCACGCGGTCCAGGACGATGAGTGGCGATGCAGGGGCGACGCGCAGCGTTTCCGCCACATCGGGCGGGGCCGGGCACACCGAGATGCGTTCCTCCGCCTTGCCGAGCAGAAGGCCATGTGCCTGTGCGAGAGCCGAGATATCGTGCGGGAACCCGTTGATCCGTAGTAGATTAGGAAACAGCACCGCGGGCATGGATACTTGCTCGACCATGTAAGGCCAATCCTCGTGCCGCCTGACACCGCGGATCCTATATACGGCCTCGTGCGACCTAATGCGCAGCCGCACACACTCCTGTTGATCAGCAAGCCCTTCGCTCACGTCGATCACTTCCGCCTCACCGGGAAAGCGCGCTCCGCTGGCGTCGCAGACATTGGAGAACCGGACGGACAGCTCGTCCGACGTCTGGTCGATGATGAAAGTGCCGCGCCCCTGCTTGCGCGAGACGATGCGCTCGCTTTCCATGATGTCCAAAGCCTTGCGGATCGTCCCGACGCTGACCTCGTATTCTCGGGCGAGATCGAACTCGTTTGGAATCGACGCGCCGGGCTTCCATTCGCCGCTCGCGACGCGTTCCGCCAGCGCGTCACGAAGTTGCAGGTAGAGCGGTCGCGTCATCAAGTCGGCATGAACCATCAGGGTGCTCCCGGCGCGAGCGCGATGCGCGGGCCGACAGGCATCGGGCGCTCCATCCGCTCACAGAATGGCAGTAGCTTGTAGATGTCCGATATGCACTAACGTGCGTTAGCGGAGGGACCGAAATAGGTGCACGGCGCGCAGAAGCAGCGCCGGCTTTGCGTCACGTCAGATAGCCGCCACGAAATCCCGCAAGCTCCTTGAGCCGGCGCAAATCCAGAATGGTGACCTTGCCCCGCTGAACAATCAGCAGCTCGCGCTCGCGCAGTTGGCGCAGAACGCGGTTGACGTGAATTGCGCTGAGGCCAAGTGCATCGGCAAGCACGTATTGATTGAGCGGGCATTCGAACTCGGTCTTCGAAGCAGCTCCGATCAAATTCAACCGCTCCACCAACTCCGCGAAGAAGTGGGCAGTGCGTTCAATCGCGCTACGGCGTCCGATGCTGACGAGATGCTCGACCACCATGGCCTCGTCTCTCGACGCCGCCCATAGGATCGCGGCGCCCAGGCGAGGAAACTCGCTGAATGTTTGCAGCATCTGAGCACCGTCCACCGCGCTGACAACGGCGTCGGTCAAGGCCTCAAACGAATGGTCCGCGGTGCGGAGAAGCGCGCTCCGCAGTCCGACGCAGTCGCCGGCTATCGGAAAGGAGATGATCTGCCGGCTGCCGGTGGGCAGGTCTTTGTAACTGCATGCCCAGCCTGCCTGCAGCACGTAGACTTTCTGCCCGCTTTGGCCCTCGTGCACGAGCTGCTTGCCGCGCTTCACGTTCGTCGTTGGCGATTGAAGCTCGCCAAGGCGTTGCGCCTCGAGAGGAGACAACGCCATGAATGTGCTGAGCTTCCTTGCGAGCAAGCTATCGAGCGGTGCGTTCACCATAAAACGATCTCACACGCTGTGCTGCCGCGGCATAAAAGTACAAGCGCGGAAACGGGGAAAATTATACAGAAGCAGTGATCCAGCCAACCTGGATCAGCTTTGGCGGTAAGGTGATGCGATAAGATCCCCTTGAATGAACCGCCCAACCCGCAGGATTGGCTGGAGGAAAGCTGGGCGGTCGTCGCCAATATCGAGTGCATCTGGTGGCAATGAACTGCTGCCGCGGTAGAAGGCAGAGTGCAGTGTTGCGATCGTTCGTGGAAATCGGGGAATGGTGGGCAATCGTTTCGCGACGTCCAAGAAGCATCAGTTCGCTCCCGGCCACGCGCGAACGCGCCGCCTGGGACCCTAGCTGGGCTCGCTCCTGACGCACTAACCTGTGTTAGTGAAATACGCGAATGCTGCAGACAAATGTGTGAGAGACAAAACGGCCTGCATCCAAACGAAGGCTCCGCCAACGCAATCGCCGGAGGCGAAAGCGACGAAATCGTCGCCGCAATCTACGTGTAGGTGACGAGGCTTATTGCGACGTTTTCATTGAATTTCTCCTGGATTGTGCGCCGAAGAACGCTGGTCATGGCAATGTTTGGGCGCGATTGACTGCATCCCTCCAGGAAAACTTTCCCTCGCCATTTGGATCCGATAGGCGCACGCAGCGGGTGCCGGTGCACCGCTTGTCGGCATATCCGCAATTGGGAGGTCGCATGACATCGCCGACAAATGTGCTCGTCGTGGAGGACGAGATGGTGCTGCGCATGCGCGCCGTTGAAATCGTGGAAGACGCGGGGTTCACGGCGGTCGAAGCTGTCAACGCCGATCAAGCCCTGGCGATTTTAGAATCTCGTTCGGACATCACGTTGCTTTTTTCCGACATCCAGATGCCGGGCACCATCGACGGGCTCAAGCTCGCCCATGCCGTGCATGAACGCTGGCCGGCCATCAAAATAATCCTAGTGTCCGGACAGGTGAAGGTTACTGATGCGGATAAGCCCGTGGACAGCGTCTTCATTGGCAAGCCGCTCGACGTGAAGCAAATGGTGCTCGAGCTGCAGGCGATGGTCGGCAGTGGCGCCTTGAAGATTGTTCCCGATGCCGCCCTTCCACTCGCAGTGCACGCACGCAACGCGGAGCTTCTGCCCACGGCCGCAAACCCTCTCACCGCCGAGAACGACAGCCTTCGCTTGTTACTCGAACAAGCCAGCATCGATGCCAAGGCCCTGCTAGCCCAGGCTGGCATTGACGCCAAGGAGCGGGAAGCCGCTGACAAGCTGCAGAGGCTCATCCTCGAGGAACTGCACCATCGCATCAAGAACACGCTCGCTACGGTGACTGCCATCACTGCTCAGAGCTTGCGGACCGCGACAAGCCTCGAGCATGGGCAGCAAGCCATCGAAGGCAGGTTGATTGCTCTTGGTCGCGCACACGACCTTCTGCTTCAAGTCAGCTGGGCTAACGCGAGCTTCGTCGAAACCCTTCGCGGCGCCATACGACCGTTTGAGGGGCACGGGTCGGAGCGCTTTTCGTTGGACGGTCCTGATATCTCTATAACGTCGAGCGTCGTCATTGCCCTGGCCATGACGCTGAACGAACTCTGCACGAACACAACGAAGTTCGGTGCCTTGTCCAATCCAGCCGGAAAGGTCGCAATTACCTGGAGGATTGATCGCGACGCCGAACGGCTGCATCTGACGTGGAGTGAACAAGGTGGCCCTGCTGTCCGTCCGCCGACCCGACGCAGCTTCGGTACACGACTGATGCAAGCTCTGGGACACCAATTGAATGGCCAGGTGCGCCTAGACTACGCCGCCGATGGGTTCATCTACGCGTTGGAAGCGCCGCTCGGATCACTGACGAAGAAGGCTTGATGAGCTCGCATGCGGGCGAAACAGGCCGTGCGCCTTCCACGCTCCTCTCAGAAGCGCCAGTCCAGCCGGCCCTGGAGGCCATTGTCATGCAGGTCGGTGGCGAGCTGTCCGATATATGAAATGCTGACGAACGCGTCGGCGCCAAGCGCGAGGTCGAAGCCTGCATCGACGAGCGCGCTGTCTTGTACGACGGGCACGCCTGCAATGCCGAACGCTATGTCGTTCGAAGCGAACGCTAATGCCTGGATCGGCGAGAGATCGCCGAAGGCATGCTGCCAGGCAATCGAGCCGCGCGGCGTGATGGTAATGCCCCAGGCCGGCTGCGGCAGGGTCGCGGCCCGTATGCCCAGCGTGGAGTATCCCATGCCCTCGGTGCTGCTCGAGGACGTTAGCGCTGCGGCGGCGCCGCTTTCCGTGAAGTCGTCGCGGGTGACGCGAACCCAGGCGAGTCCTGCGAAGGGCTCCAGAGGTCCATACTCAGTCAGCATCGGATATGCCACCTCGGCGAAGAGTTGTCCCGTGCCGGCGTCATAGTTTGCGAGTTCGCGCTCGTAGAAGCCGGGGAACATGACGCTGCGGGTGCTGTCGATGGAATTCCAGGTCCACGCTGCACCCGAGCGAAGGGCAAAAGGACCGACCGCGCCCGCGCCGTAGGCAGCCAGAATATAGCCGTCGACGTCGGCCGAGCTCGAGCGCGCACCGACGTTGATGTTGGATTGCAGGTAGCCGGTGGCGAGGCCCGCGCGCCAGCCGCCGCCGACCTCGGCATCCATGCCCGAGACGAATCCCGCGAGCGTGCGTTGCGCCGTGGCGGCGTTGCCGTTGCCGTTGCCGTTGAATTCGCCCCACGATCCGATGCCCCGCGTCCAGAATGTCAGCGGGTTCGGGGCGGCGAGGCGAATGTCGTCTGCGCCGCCGGCACCTAACGCCATGCGTCCGCGTGCGACACCCGCGGTGACGGCGGTTTCTGCCGGGCCCGCTAGCGCAACGTTCTTGTCGGTCGTGCTCGCGTAGGAAGCGCGGCGCATTCGCCCCAAGATGGCATCGCGCACGTAGCGGCTATCGGAAGCGAGAACGTTCGACACGCTGGCGTGCACTTCGCCCGAGAGAGATTCGAACGCCTCGCGCGCCTGCTCGGCCGTGTCCATCAGGACGAGATCGTAAATCGGATTGCCGAAGCCCAGTGTCTCGACCGCGGCGCCCGTCGCAATCTGGTTCGGTGTTTGTCCGACGCTCGCGAAGCTGGCCGTGACGGCGAGGGAGAAATAAGCGTTGCTCGCGTCGTAAGACAGCAACGGAGTGAGGAAGGCCGACGATGCAAAATTGGATGTAAGACCGTCGAACTCTCCGTTCACACCGGCGGCGGCGACAATGGTGTAGAGCTTGTCGGGGACATAAGTGCCGGGCTCACCCACGACTTGCACGAGGCCAGAAAGATTGGCGGTTCCAGTGACCGCGGTGCGGTCGGCCGCTGCGGGCGAGACCTCGACCAGAAAGGTGCTTCCGGGCACGAACGTGAGATTTCCGAGGACGGAGATCACACCGATGGAGTTTCCGGGAGATAGAGTGCCGCTGATTGTCGTCGAGCCTACGCTGCCGTTTCCACCGACGAAACCGTTTGGCGAGGCCACAAGTGAAGCCGGCACGATGGCATTGTTGAGCAGCAACTTCCCTTCGTTGACCGTCGTGCCGCCGGAGTAAGGATTGATGCCGGTCAGCATCAGCGTTCCGGCGCCGTTCTTGATGAGTGATCCGGTGCCGCTGATCGATCCTGCATAGGTCAGCGCGTTGCTGCGGTCGAAGATGAAGATGCCGTTGTTGACCAGGTTGCCGGCGACGCTGCCGGTGGTTCCACCGTTGCCTATCTGCAGGGTGCCGGCACTGATGGTGGTGCCACCGGTGTATCCGCTGTTACCCGTTAGTGTAAGCGTGCCAACGCCTGCCTTCGTGACCGCGCCGGTCCCGCTGATGGCGCCGCCATAGGTCAGCGCGTCACTGCGATTGAAGATGAGTGCGCTGTTGTCGACGATGTCGCCGGTGATCGATCCGAGAGTGCCGCTACCTATTTGCAAGGTGCCGGCGCTGATCGTTGTGCCGCCCGCGAAGGTGTTGTTTCCGGTCAGCGTGAGAGTGTTGCCACCGATCTTGGTGACCGATCCGCTGCCGCTGATGTCGCCGGCGTAGGTCTGCGCGTTGCCGCGGTTGAAGATGAGGGCGCCGTCGTTGCCGATGTTGCCCGTAACGCTACCGGCGTTGCCTCCGCTGCCAAGTTGCAAGGTGCCGGCATTGATCGTCGTGCCAGCCGCGTACGTGTTGTTTGCAGTGAGAGTCAGCGTGCCGGCGCCATCCTGCACCAGCGCTCCCGTGCCGCTGATGACGCCGCCGTAGGTGAGCGCATTACTGCGATTGAAGGCGAGCGTAGCGTTGTCGACAATGCCGCCGATAATGCTGCCAGTGGTGCCTCCGTCGCCGAGCTGCAGGGTTCCGGCGCTGATCGTCGTCGTGCCAGCGTAGGAATTGTTGCCGGTCAGCGTCAGGGTCCCTGCACCGGCCTTGGAAAGGGTGCCAGTTCCGCTGATGGTGCCAGCCAAGGTCAGCGCATCGCTGCGGTTGATGGCAAGAACGCCGTTGTCGACGATATTGCCCGTGATCGAGCCCGCGGTGCCGCCGTTTCCGAGCTGCAGGGTTCCGGCGCTGATCGTCGTACCGCCCAGAAAGCTGCTGTCACCTGTCAGGGTCAGCGCGCCAGTTCCGCTCTTGGTCACCGTGCCGCTGCCGCTGATGTCCCCGCCATAGGTAAGGGTGCCGGTGCGATTGAAGATGAGCGCGCTGTTGTTGAGGATATCGCCGGTGATCGAGCCGATAGCGCCGCTACCCACCTGCAGCGCGCCGGCGCTTATTGTCGTGCCTCCGGTGAAGGTGCTGCCGCCGGTCAGCGTCAACGTGCCGGCCCCCACCTTCGTCAGGCCAGTCGTTCCCGCGCCGTCCTCGATGATGCCGGAGAATGTCGTCGACGTGCCGTTGCCGCCCGCCGTGAGGGTGGCAGCGGCTCCGCCCGCGTTGGTCACGGTGCCGGCGCCCGCGAGCGCGGCGACAGTCTGGTTGAAGCCGCCGAGATCCAGAACCGCGCCGGCGGCAACCGTATGTGCGCTCACGGCCGAGAAGGCGTTGACCGCGGCGCCTTGCAACGTACCGGCGTTTACGGCGGTCGCGCCCGTATAGGCATTTGCACCCGAAAGCGTGAACGTGCCGCCTCCAACCTTGGTCAGAGCCATCGACGCTGCGCCGGCACCGTTCTGGATCACGCCCGAGAAAGCTGTCGAGGTGCCATCGCCGCCGGTGGTGAGGGCTCTGGCCACAGCACTTCCATTGGTCACTGTGCCGGCGCCGATGAGCGAACCGATGCTCTGGCTGATGTTGATGCCGAGGGTTGCACTGGAGGCAACCGTGACGGCGCTGTTTTGCCCAAGGGCGCCCGTCGCTGCGGCCGACAACGTGCCGCTATTGACGGTCGTCGCTCCGGTGTACGTGTTGGTGCCCAGCAGCGTCAGCGTTCCGGAACCCACCTTATTCAGGCCGGTCACGCCGACTTCGTTCTGGATGATGCCGGAGTAGGACGTACTGGTGTTGTTGCCGCCCGTCGTGAGGGTCGCCGCGCTTACGCCCGCGTTCGTCACCCGACCGGTACCGGCGAGAGAGCCGATGGATTGATCGAAGCCGCCGAGATCGAGGAAGGTGCCGGTGCCGAGTGTGTGAGCGCTCGCCGCCGAGAAGGCGTTCTCCGCGCCACCCTGCAATCGGCTGCCGGTGCCACTGATCGTCGTCGCTCCGGTGTAAGTGTTGTCGCCCGTCAGCGTCAGCGTGCTCGCCCCGCTCTTTGCCAGCGTGCCCGAGCCGCTGATGTTGCCTCCATAGTTCGGGATGACGCCGGTGCGGTTGAAGATAAGCGCACCGTTGTTGAGGATATCGCCAGCGACCGAGCCGGTGGCGCCATTGCCGACCTGCAGTGTGCCAGCGCTGATCGTCGTCAGGCCCGTGTAGGTGTTGCTGCCCGTCAACGTAAAGATGCCCGCGCCCACCTTCGCCATTCCAGTTGTCGCCGTACCGTCCTCGATGACACCTGAGAATGTCGTTGCTCCTCCCGTGGTGAGTATTGCGGCTGCGCCGCCCGTGTTGGTCACCGTGCCGGCGCCAGCCAGCGACGTGATGGCCTGATTGAAGCCGCCCAGATCGAGGACAGCGCCGGCGGCGACGGTATGGGCGCTCGCTGCCGAGAAGGCGTTCGCCGCGCCACCGTGTACCGTGCCGGCGTTGACACTGGTCGTCCCCGTGTAGGTGTTTGTGCCGGACAGCGTGAAGATGCCACTGCCGGCCTTGACCAAAGCGGTCGTCGCGGCAGCGGACACACCGTTCTGGATCCCGCCGGAGAACGTCGTCGAGGTGTTGTCACCGCCTGTTGTCAGGATTCTGGCACCGGTGCTCCCGTTGGTCACCGTGCCGGCGCCGGCGAGCGAGCCGATGGTCTGGCTGGCGTTGACGCCGAGCGTTGCGCCGGAGGCGACCGTGACAGCGCTGTTCTGCCCCAGGGCGCCCGTCGTTGTCGCCAACAGCGAGCCGCCGGTCACATTGGTCGCCCCTGTGTACGTATTTGTCGCCCCCGATAGCGTCAGCGTGCCGGCGCCGACTTTGGTCAGGGCTGTCGAGGCTGCTGGTGCTGCTCCGTTCTGGATGGCTCCCGAGAACGTCGTCGACGTGCCGTTGCCGCCGGATGTGAGGGTCGCCGCGCTGGCGCTCCCGTTGGTCACGCCGCCGGAGCCGGCGATTGAGCCAACGGCTTGGTCGAAGCCGAAGAGATCGAGGACCGTGCCGGTGGCCAGCGTGTGTGCGCTCGCTGCGGAGAAAGCATTCTCCGCCCCGCCCTGTAGCCGGCTGCCCACCGTGCTTAACGTGGTGTTGCCGGAATAGGAGTTGTCGCCTGTCAGCGTCAGCGTACCGGCCCCGCTCTTCGTCACCGTTCCCGTGCCGCTGATGTCGCCGCCGTAGGTCAATGCAACACTGCGATTGAAGATGAGCGCACCGTTGTTGATGACGTTGCTCGCGATTGAGCCAGCGGTGCCAGCCGCGTTGCCAACCTGCAGCGTGCCGCCACTAATCGTCGTGGCGCCCGTGAAAGTGTTCTCGCCTGTCAGGGTCAAAGTGCCCGTGCCGGTCTTCGTCAGCCCGGTGGTCCCAACACCATCATGAATGATTCCCGAGAACGTCGTCGCCCCTGCTGCGGTGAGGGTCGCGGCGGCGGCGCCTGTATTGGTCACATTGCCGGCGCCAGCGAGCGAGGCGATGCTTTGATTGAAGCCACCCAGATCTAGGGCTGCGCCCGCGGCGACCGTGTGGGCACTTGCCGCCGAAAAGGCGTTTGAGGCTTCGCCCCGCATCGTCCCCGCGTTGATCGCGGTCGCGCCCGTGTAGGTGTTGGCGCCCGATAGCGTGAAGGTGCCGCCGCCGACCTTGGTCAATCCGGTCGATCCGGCTCCGCCGTTCTGAATCGTGCCGGCGAACGCCGTCGACGTGCCATCGCTGCCTGTGGTGATGACCCTGCCGGCGGCGCCGCCGTTGGTCACGGTGCCTGCGCCGGCCAGTGAGCCGACTGCTACGCTGAAATTGTTGAGGCTGAGGGCTGCGCCGGCGGCGACCGTGTGGGCACTGTTCTGCGCCAGGGCATTCGTTGCTCCCGCCTGCAGCGTGCCCCCGCTGACCGTCGTCGCGCCGCTGTAGGTATTGCCGGCGTTCGTCAGCGTCAGCGTGCCGGCACCGACCTTGTTCAGACCGGTCGCGCCCACTTCATTCTGGATGATACCTGTAAACGAGGTGCTCGCATCATTGCTGCCGGCGGTCAGCGTCGCGGCGCCGGCACCTCCGTTGGTGACAGTGCCGGCGCCGGCAAGCGAGCCGATGCCTTGATCGAAGCCACCGAGGGCCAGAAAAGCACCGGTGCCGACGGTATGGGCGCTCGCAGATGAGAAGGCGTTCTCAGCGCCGCCCTGCAGCCGACTGCCGGTGCCGCTGATCGTCGTGCTACCGCTGTAAGTGTTATCGCCCGCCAGCGTCAGCGTGCTCGAACCACTTTTGGTCACTGTACCCGAGCCGCTGATGTCGCCGCTATAGGTTGGGATGACGCCGGTGCGGTTGAAGATGAGTGCGCCGTTGTTGACAACGTTACCCACGATCGAGCCGGTGGCGCCATTACCCACATGCAGCGTGCCGGCGCTGATGGTCGTCCCGCCGGCATAGGTGTTCGTGTTGGTGAGTATGAGGGCGCCGGCGCCGGTCTTCGTCAGGCCGTCCGCGCCGGCGACAACCGAAGCGATGGTCGCAGTTCCACCCGAAACGACGCTGACGCCAGGAGCGGCGCCTGCGAGCGTCAGAGTGTTGCCGGTCACGGTATAGCCAGTGGTGTTGAACGCGAGGCTGTGCGCCGTGATCGGTACGGCGAGGGTCACAGTTCCGGCTGTAGCGCCCAACACCGCGTCATCTAGCGTCGCGTTGTTCCAGGTCTGAAAGGTGGCTCCGTTGAACCAGAGCGCGGTGGTGGTGTTCCAGCTGCCCGAGCCGCCGTTGACGGGCAATGCGCCGTTATTGTCCCACTGCAAAGAGGCGGCGTCGGCAGTCGCGGCGGCGCCGAAGCCAAATGCGGTGATGGCGCAAATGAGCAGCGTTTGCCACGCCGCGAACATGGAGCGCAACGGCGCAATGGCGCCGGATAACGGCTCGCCCACCGGCGAGGAACCGCTCCGCAGTATCAGCATTCCGCGCGCCCCGACCCGTCGCCGCACTCGGCAGCGATAAATTGATCCGACCTCAAGTTCTCGATCTCGGGCGCCGGAATGACAGCGGCGCCGCTCGCGAAAATCAGGTACGCAAGGAACAGAAACGGTCTGCAAAGAAGGAGAAACGGCGCTCGCAACACAGTTGAACGGCGTTGATCCGCACACTGAGAAGGTCGCAAAATATCCTAATTGCGATTTTTGGAACTGATCCAGGTTAGCGTGGCTTGTTTTTCGCTGCGCCATAAAGGGCCGATGAAGCTAGCCGGGCGGAGGGTCGGCGGACGCGCCCCGTCATAGGCGTCGATAGTTCGCCTGCTCGCGGGCGCTGCGCGCCTTGGCTGAGCAGAGTAGTCGATCACCTCTGTGTCTGCGGCAGCAGGGCCGCAAATTCTGCAAAGTGGACAAGGGAAATCGTCGGCGGCTTGCCGACCAGCATTCGCTTGGGGTCAATTCGTGAGCACGTAACCATCCGATCGAAGATACGCGTAGAAACCCGAGATCGTGTCCGTGCGTGCCCGCATGCATGCGCATGTTGATTTCTCTCTCCCGCATTGCGCGGAAGATCGAGGGCACCGTTCGCTACCTTGGTACCGAGGTGGAGTATCCTATCGAGATCGCCGAGAAGATCGGCATCTGACAGCCGGTCTACCTCCACGAGCGGACCTGGTCGGCAATTGTCCAGGGGGCGCCGACCACGGATTGTGGACTACCGCTTCTGGGACGTCGCCGCCGTCGGGGTGCCGAGTTTGCGGACATCACCAGATCGTCGAACTGCTCTGCTCCCAGTCGAGGATTAGGGCTGCATCACCACGGAAAGCGGACATCCCGCGTCCCTACACGCATGAGTGGCCTCCTTCTCGTCATCGGCGGGTTACTTGGCGGCGGATAACCCGCTAAATTGCTCATCGTGTCCGCCGCCGTTGACTTACGCTGCGCGCGCCGCACGCTTCACAGATACCGGTACCGACTTATACGACGGCGTGCCGCTGCGTCGATCGTAGTTGTCGATGGCAATGAGGCTGTTGGCTTCGGGATAGTAAGTGGCGACCGAGCCCGCAGCAATGTCGAACGCTACTGCCGTCAAGCCGGTCAGCGTTCGCGCATCTTCGTCCTCGTTGCAGAGAGTCTCGACATCGACCACATCCCCATGTTGCAGGCCTCGTGCACTGAGGTCTCCCTCGTTCATGAACAGAATATCGCGTCGCCCCGTAATCCCGCGATAGCGGTCGTCGAGGCCGTAGATAGTCGTATTGTACTGATCGTGGCTGCGCACCGTCGCGAGGATGAGGGCGTCAGGCTGATTACAGCGGGGATCCTCTTCCAGTCCGGCGACGGGGAGAAATTGCGCTTTCCCGGAGGGCGTTTTCCAAACGCGCTGCGACGCCGGAACCGATAGGCGAAATCCACCCGGTTGAGAGACACGCTTATTGAAGTCCGAGAAGTCGGGGAACACGGCTTCGATCTTGTCGCGGATGCGACTGTAATCGGCAACGAGCTCAGTCCAGGGTATCCGCGTGTCGGGGAGCGTGGCCAACGCCAGTCCGGCAACGATGGCGGGTTCCGATTTCAGATGCTCGGAGGCGGGCGTAAGCCCGCCTGACGACGCGTGGACCATGGCCATCGAATCTTCGACGGTTACGCTCTGGCGACCGGTCGCCTGAATATCCAACTCGGTGCGCCCCAGGCACGGTAGGATGAAGCTCTCTTTGGCGATGAGCAGGTGCGATCGATTTAGCTTCGTCGCAATATGCACGGCGAGGTCTAACTGACGCATCGCTGGATAGGTGACGTCCGGATCCGACATCGCGACGGCGAGATTTCCGCCGAGGCACACCAACGCCTTTGACCGACCCTCGACGATTGCCTCGATGGCCTCGACGGCGTTGTGGCCCTTCTGGCGCGGCGCCTTGATAGCGAATGCCGCGTCGAGATTGTCGAGCAGCTCCTTCGAGGGCACTTCTGTGATGCCGACGGTTCGATCTCCCTGCACGTTCGAGTGTCCGCGCAATGGACATATGCCAGCCCCTTCGCGGCCCATGTTCCCGCCCATCAGCAGCAGATTGGCGATCTGGTGCACGTTCGATGTGCCGTGGCTGTGTTGGGTGATGCCCATGCCGTAGCAGATGATTACCCGCTCGGCTTCGGCATAGACCTTGGCGGCGGCCTCGATGTCCGCTCGGGACAGTGCCGAGAAGCGCTCGATCAGTGCCCACTCGGTCGCGTCGATGTCTGCCACGAGCGCATCGAAACCTTGCGTATGCTCAGCGATGAATGCGCGATCGATAATGCCGGCCTGGCCAGCGGCGATGCGCGCCCTATCGTGTTCGAGCAGCGCCTTCATCATGCCCTTCAGCACGGCGACGTCGCCACCAATGCCGACTTGATAGTACGACGAGGCAATCGGGGTGGAGCCCAGCGTCACCATCTCGAACGGATTCTGCGGCGCCTGAAAGCGCTCGAGCCCACGCTCGCGCAACGGGTTGAACACCACGATCTTACAGCCCCGTATGGAGGCTTCGCGCAGGGTAGCCAGCATGCGCGGATGATTGGTGCCGGGGTTGTGGCCGATGCAGAAGATCGCGTCGGCGTGGTCGAAGTCCTCCAGGGTGACCGTGCCCTTTCCAACCCCGATCGAGTCCGGGAGGCCGACGCTCGTCGCTTCGTGACACATGTTGGAACAGTCGGGGAAGTTGTTGGTCCCGAACGCGCGCACGAACAGCTGGTAGAGGAATGCGGCTTCGTTCGACGTGCGACCCGACGTGTAGAATTCCGCCATGTTCGGATCTGGCAGGGCCCGTAACGTCTGACCTATGCGCGAGAAGGCGTCCTCCCAGGCGATTGGCTGGAAAGTGTCCGTGGCACGGTTGTACGCCATCGGATGCGTCAGGCGGCCCTCGCCTTCAAGCGAGTAGTCGGACCAGTTCCACAGTTCAGAGACCTTGTGCGCGGCGAAGAACTCCGGCGTCGTGCGCTTGCCAGTGGCCTCCCAGGCCACCGCTTTAGCGCCGTTTTCGCAGAACTCGAACGATGACGTGTGCCGCGGATCCGGCCAGGCGCAGCCCGGGCAGTCGAAGCCCGTCGGCTGGTTCATCGACAGCAGGCCACGTACGTCGTCCTTGATGTCCATTTGCTGGCTGAGGGCTCTGGCGACCGCCTTAAGGGCACCCCAGCCGCCGGCCGGACCTTTGTAGTCTTCAACGCCGGCAACTTGGTGCTTGATCGTCTTCCGCCGCACACCCTTAAAAGGCTGGTCCGTCATCTTCGGCTTTTGATCGATCGTCTCTGTCGGTTCGGGCGTAGCGGTGCTGCGCGCCGGCTGCCGCTGTTCGCTCTCAACTCCAGAAACGCGGTGGGGATTCTTGGCCATGGTGGTCTCCGGATATTGAAAACGCGATCGCGCCTCGTCCTGTTCGCCGCGTCGGCCAGCCGCAGGCCGTCCGAACGGCGCTCATAGTGTCCACAAATTACGTTTATCGGCAAAGCACCGTTTGTCTCCTTACGGAGTATGCTCCGTTGTCTTGGAAGGCCAATATGCGTGATCGTCAGCTCATCGAAAGCACAGCGTTTGGTCCGACAACTCTCGCTGAGATCACTACGGCCTTTGACACGGCTTGGTCAGAGACAGCTCATCACTTCGGATCGACGGACACCGATGTCGCGCGCGAGCGTCTCGCCCAGGCTGTCCTGATCGTTGCATCGGATCATGCCAGCCACGACATCGACGATCTTAAAACAGAGGCATTGCAAGTTTTGGCCCTGACCTACCGTTCCCGCTGGCCCTTGGCCTGGCACTGGTGCCGGCAAAAGCATGATGGATTTGGTACGTGGTCGCTCACTCAACTGGGAGTGCTTTCGGGCCAGCCAGCGGCGTTCCTGGTTATCTGTCATGTCGGAAGCGAAGGGGCCGGCATCCGACGGCGGGGTCGTGAACACCCGTTCGTCCTACGGATAGTTGCCTGCGTTGACAGCAGAGGTCGTTGTCCGCTCAGTTCGCATTGCGTCCCTCATCGACCAGATCTTGCAGAAGCTTGCCCGCCAAGGTGCCGTATTCCTCTCGATCAACGGCACCGTCCCCATTGGCGTTGGCGCTTTTGACGCGCGCGGTTACCAGCGCGGCATATTCCTCGGGATTGAGCGCCCCGTCGGCATCGGGGTCAGCCGCTTTTAGCACTTGCGTCGCGAGGCGGGATTGCACTTCGTCGTTGCTGAGCTTGCCGTCGCCGTCCCGATCAATGCTCATGAAGACCGCGAGCCCGGCGACCTGAGCCTCTTCTTGACTGATCGTTCCGTTGTGGTCGCCGTCGATCGCGTCGAAGCCGTCAGCGGCCAATGATCGCGCGAAGGCACCGAAAAATAAGAGCAAGCCGATGCAGACGCGAGTGGGTATCGGCATAGGTCGTCCTCAGCCTGTGACTGCGAACGCGAACGCTGCGAGGATCGTTCCTGTCCCCCTGCCTTAAGGCTAGGT
>CALRVN010000026.1:0-17685 GCA_943371625.1 Hyphomicrobium sp. CS1GBMeth3 | reverse complement strand
AACGATGGCGCGAAGTTGCTCGGCGCTCTCGGGCCCTGGGTCGATGACCGCCAGACTTCGATCGCCGACGAGATAGGTATTGGTGCCCTTGAAGGTGAGCGGGCTCGGGTTGGGCGCGACGAGGCGCGCGATGCCCGGAGCGTCCGCGTCGGGCACGCCGGTGGTGAATTGCATCGCCGTGTTGAACTTCAGAGTGTCAGTCATTCTTGCGCTGCCGATTCACGCCCTCGCTGGTAGACGCCGCTCGGCCGATCGGAGCGTCGTGCGTCCGGCGAGGATCGCAGCCCTTTGGCCGCCATGCGGCGACTTCGCCACGCGATGGAAAAGTGATGGTCGGAGCGGGGAGATTCGAACTCCCGACCCCTTGCTCCCGAAGCAAGTGCGCTACCAGGCTGCGCTACGCTCCGCCCGACACATCAGTCCTTTGAGGGACAGCGCCGGAGCCCCACGGAGAGGCTGGCGGCGAGGGCGGCTTTATAGCGGCCACCTGCGGGGCCCGCAAGGACGCGTTTCGGGCGGTGGGATCGGGGCCGCGTTGCAGTGTCCCCAGGCGCGATTGCCGCGGGATTGCCGGGCCACGCGGCAGCCTCTATATGGGGCGCTGCCGCGCGAGGGATGCGGCGCGTCTTCGCGACGTGCCGGCAATTTCGAGCCAGCGATGGGGCGTAGCCAAGCGGTAAGGCAGCGGATTTTGATTCCGCCATTCCCAGGTTCGAGTCCTGGCGCCCCAGCCAACTATTTCAACAACATTAGACGGCACCTCATTCCAACACTTGAGTTATTCCAACTCCTCATTGCAACTATCCGCGCCGACCGGGTTGGAGTAGCCATTGAATCACATCGCTAAGAGCGGATTGAGCATCCGTTGCCGACGATGGCGCGTTGCTCGGACAACGACTGAATACTCCTGCAGTCGAGGCTCCCTTCGAGGGCGAAGAGATGGGATTTTGGCGACGCGACCAGTCGGTCGAGAGAGATACGTACTCCAGCGCGACAGAGTACTACTCCTCAGTGAGAAGAGGCCTGCGAGAGAAGGCCGACCACAACAAATTTGAGTCCCAGGCGTCGTTCTACGCCATAATATTTCTAACGTTGGCGTCACCGCTCTTCGTCACCCTGGGTTCCGGTTTCTTCTGGGGCAAGCTTGTGCCTGCCACGCTCTCGGTGGGAGCGGCCATGGCGACAGCTTGGGTCCAACTCCGTAAGCCGCAGAGGCTCTGGGCGATTTACCGGCGCGCTCAACGCGAACTTGAGCGCGAGAAGGCGGCATTTGACTTTAGCCTGGACGCATACGCTGAGGGCGTCGAGGCGGATCGTTTACTTGCTGCTCGCGTGAGTGAGATCGCGTTCAGAGTCCACGAGCAGTGGGAGGGCCTCGTTCCGGAGCCTGATGCGGTATTGTCTAAAACTCCAGCAATCTCGATGCGAGAGCGGGATGTCGCCGATGGATCGTGAGCCCGCCGTCGCCTTCGCTCCAATACGCACCACCTACGGCGACTTCACAATCTACGTATTTTCTTGGTCGGAGAACGAGCAAGACAACGTGCTTGTTCTGTGGAAGGAGCCGGCGAGCCCGCAACCACTAGTGCGTATCCAAAGTGCCTGCTACACGGGAGAGATATTCTCCAGCTTGGATTGCGATTGCCATTGGCAACTGGATACGAGTCTAAAATCGATCCATGCTGAGGGAGGCGCATTCATCTATATGCTTCGGGACGGGCGCGGCGCAGGCTTGCTAACCAAAATACGCGGCCTACACATCTCACATGCCGAAGGCATCGACACCGCGGCTGCCTATGAGCAGCTGGGGGTACCGCTCGACCCTCGCGACTATGGCCAAGCGATCCACGTTCTTAGACACTTCGGCTGGACATCGATCCGGTTGCTGACCAATAATCCACGAAAGAGCAAGGGCCTTGCGGACGCTGGCCTTGAGGTCTCTAGAGAGCCTCTTGAGAGCACCCCCACCGAGCACAACAGTGACTATCTGAGAGCTAAAGCGGAGAAGCTCGGACATTCGTTACGCGCGTTCCAGATACACAAGTAGAACCCCAGCCAATATATTCGAGGCACTTGCGACGGCACGAGGACACACCGGCCATGCAGCTTGTTCCCAAGAGCTTCTTCCTCACTCGTGGCATCGGCGTGCATCGCGAACGGCTGACGGCGTTCGAGCTCGCGCTGCGAGACGCTGACATCGAGCAGCAGAACCTCGTGACCATCTCGTCGATCCTGCCGCCGAATTGCGTCGAGATGGACCGGCAGAAGGGCGCTGCCACGCTGCTACCGGGCGAAATAACCTTCAGCGTACTTGCGCGCACGGAGACGAACGAGCCGGGTCGTCGCGTTCATTCGAGCATCGGTTTGGCGCGTCCGTCCGATCCGTCGATGTATGGCTACATCTCGGAGCATCACGGGTACGGGATGACCGAGGAGCAGAGCGGCGAATACGCCGAGGATCTCGCCGCCTCCATGCTGGCTTCGACGCTAGGCATCGAGTTCGATCCCGACGCCGCCTGGGATGAACGCAAGCGGGTGTACGAAACCAGCAACCTGATCATCGGCAGCACGTCGGTGACGGCGTACGCCGAGGGCGATCAGAACGGGCGCTGGACCTGCGCGGTGGCCGCGGCGGTGTTCCGTTTTTCTTAAGCCAAGCGGCGCGGCGACCATTGGAACCAAAGGGATAATGCCGCTGTTGTCATAACAGTCAGCAAATCCACGAGGTCCACTATGGTCAGGCCCCTAAGTCCGCTCGAACTCAAAGAGATGGCCGAAAGGCTTCCCGCAAAGCCCGCCAAGGCCCGCCGTAAGGCGGCGCCCAGAAAGGCTGCCGCAAAGCGCACATCGTCTTCTCGCGCCAAGCGGCGGGCGTAGCACTCGGCGGCCAGCACCTGTCACGATCGGTCACGCCAGAGCGACGCCGTGGCGCGTCGCAGCGGACGGATTTGTGCTTGGAAGCGCGCAAAGCGCTAGATTGCCACATGCAACCCAGGTACGGTTAATGCACCCCGGGTGTCGGCAGATGCCGGTCAGCGGGGAGGCAAAATATCGTTGGGGGAGTATTCCGCATGAAGTTCGCAGTGAAGTATCTATCCGTTCTCGTGGCTGCCGGCCTGGTGATGGGCGCAACCGAGGCGACGGCGGGCGGCAAGAAGGCCGAAGATCAGGATCTCATCAAGCTCATCGACGCGGACCTGAAGCGCATCGACAAGGATCTGCAGAGCCTCTTCAAGGTCGACAGCAAGAAGTAATCGACAGCTCGACTTTCTACCAATGATGCCGCGGTAGCGCACATGCCGCGGCATCATTACGTTTGCGAGCGCAATGCACCGGAAAGCCTTGCCCGAGCTAAGCCGGGCTCTTGCTGTCTCGAACGCATGGTTGCTACCAATCGCGTCGAAACCGGCCGATTCAGGCTGGCACGGTTACAGGCTACCGCTCCCAGCCTTCGAGCCCACGAGTTCTGCGCCGTAGCGACGAGATCCGAGCGATTGCATGGCTGACATTCCTGGCGCCTGGTCGATCGTCGGGAGCATGGCACCGCTCATCTGGCTCGGCGGGCTCGCCGCCTGCGCATTGCTGATCCTCGGTCTGAGGCCGGTCTTCCGCAACGTCGCGCTCGCGGTACCGACGCATCGCTCCTCGCATGCCACGCCGACTCCGCAGTGGGGTGGGATCGCCATCAGTGCCGCAACGTTGGGCGTTGCAGGTTTGGCGGCGGTTCTCGCCGGCGCGAGTTCCGGCTCGGATGGCTACAGCTTCCTGCTCGTCATGGCCGGTGCAATCGTGCTGATCGTGCTCGGCGGCATCGATGATGTGCGGGCGCTGGGAGCCGGCATAAAGCTCAGCGTCCAGACAATCGCAGTCGTGTTGATGTTGGCGGCGACACCCGCAGAGATGCGCGTGCTACCAATCCTGCCCGAATGGCTCGAGCGCGGGGTGCTGTTCCTAGGCGCGCTGTGGTTCGTCAATCTCGTCAACTTCATGGACGGCATCGACTGGATGATGGTGGCGGAGGTGGTGCCGATCACCGCTGGCATCGCGATCATCGGCTTATTCGTCGACCTTCCCGCCGAAGCTTTGATACTCGCCTTGGCACTCAACGGCGCCATGCTCGGCTTTGCGCCGTTCAACCGGCCGGTGGCGCGGTTGTTCATGGGAGACATGGGCAGCCTTCCCATCGGCCTCCTGCTCGCGTGGCTCCTGATCATCCTGGCGGGCAAGGGGCATCTCGTGGCGGCGCTGCTGCTGCCGCTCTACTTCCTCGCCGATTCAGGGGTGACGCTGCTGCGGCGCGCGCGTGCCGGGGAACGCTTGTGGGACGCGCATCGGTCCCATTTCTATCAGCGGGCGCGAGAGAGCGGCCTCAACAACATGCAGATCGTCAGCCGCGTGTTCGCGGTCAACGGTGCGCTCGTGGTGCTTGCGTTGCTGAGCGTCGTGGCGCGGTCGCCGCCATCGCATGCACTCGCACTACTGGCGGGCATGTCGATCGTTGCCTGGCTCATGATGGACTTCACGCGGCGGCGCGCGTGAGCTGCTCGAATGCCGAGGCGAGAATTCGCTAGCGCTTGATAGACGCGGTCTCGACCGACGTTCCGTTGCAACCCTTGCGTTGCAGGCTTTCGTTTAGAGCGGCGGATTCTGCCTTCGCTTCGTTGTACGCGGCTAGCGAGGGGACACCCTGGTCTTCAGAGCCGACGAGGCGGCTCCAGGCGTTGGCAACAGTCTTGGGAAACTCCTGCATCTCCTCGACAGCCTTGGAAGGAAGCTGCTGCAGCTGCGTCTGCACAGTGGCTTTGCGCGCCTGCAACTCGCGGCAGCCGAGGCCTTGCTCCTCGGCGGTCAAGACGAATGAGCCGTCGTTCTGGTAGCCGGGCCGGGGGATGCCGCCGAGATCGGCCATCGTCGAGCAGCCGGCAACGCTCATCGCCAGCAACAGCGGCAGCGCCGCTGTGCCGAAGCGTCGATATGGTTGCCAGTCCGCTCGCATCGTTGGCGAATCTCCCCGCTCGCCGGAATCTATGCACAGGTTGCTGACAGGACTAGGGTTCGCGTGAAGATAACGAATGGATGTGCTTCTGCCGCCACGTTGAAGCGTCCAACGCCGCTTTGATCGGCGATTGCCGATATTAGTGGCTGAGCGCGGCGTGAGGGAGATCTTCGGATGCGGAAACAACTCCACGTGCGTGCAGAAGTGCGACGACGTGCTGGGCTAGCTCGCCCGCGGTCGTCGTTGCGGTATCAAGTACGAGGTCCGGGCGGACCGGCGCCTCGTACGGGGAATCGATGCCGGTGAAGTTGGGCAGATTTCCGGCACGGCATTTAGCGTAGAGGCCCTTGGGATCGCGCTGCTCACAGACTTCCAGGGGCGCGGTGACGTGCACCTCGATGAATTCGTCAGGTGCGACCAGACTACGCACCGCCTCTCGTTCGGCGCGGAACGGCGAGATGAACGAGCACAGCACGATCATGCCCGCGTCGACGAAAAGCCGGGCGACCTCGCCAACCCGGCGGATGTTCTCGACGCGGTCGGCGGCGGTGAAGCCAAGATCCTTGTTGAGGCCGTGGCGGACATTGTCGCCGTCCAGCAGGTACGTTTGCCGTCCCTGCAGCGCGAGCCAGCCTTCGACGAGATTGGCGATGGTCGACTTGCCGGCGCCAGAAAGGCCGGTGAACCAGATGATACAGGGCCGTTGATCGTTCGCCGCGGCCCGCAGCTCCTTGGTGACCGTGAACGGCTGCCAATGGACGTTCATGCCCCGGCGCAGGGCAAAGTCGACGGAGCCGGCTGCAATCACCTCGTCGGTGAAGAGATCGCTCAGCGTAAAGCGCGCGGCGTTGCGGCCCTCGCAGGCTTCGCTGAGTGCGAGCGGCACATCGGTGGCGAGAGTGCAGGCGCCGATGTCTCCGAGGCCGAGGGTGCGCGCGGGCATGCGGCGGAGGCTGTCGAGATCGAGGCGGTATTTCACCGCCATGACGCTGGCCGTCCGCTCCTCGCCGGCGATGCGCAGGCGGTACTCGCGGCCGGGCAAAAGCTCTTGACCGGACAAGCAGGCGATATGGGCAGCGAACTGCGCGCTGGGGGGGGCGAGCGCCGTTGGCGGCTCGCTCCGATGCACGCCGGTGGCAAGGTTGGTGAGATGGGCGCGAAGCTCGAATTCCTCGGCACCGTCGCGGAGTGGAACTGCGACCGTGGTTTCGAACTCGAGCTTAGCGGCAAAGTCCGAAAGGGCGGCGCCGATGGCCTTCAGCGCCGCGCCGTCGACGCTGTGGTCGGCCAGTACGGCAAGTACTGCGTGGCGCGCGCCGGCGGTGCGCGCAACGGCCACGGACCGACGCGCTTCCGCCGTGAAGCCGGCGGCTGCATCGACGAGCACCAGGATCACGTCGGGGTAGATGGAGAGATCGCCATCGTCGATGCCGAGCGCGGCGATGAGGCTGTGTAGCCGGGCCAGGGGCGCCGGGGCCCCGACCGGGTCTTTAAGGCAGACTTTCAGCCGGACATTGCGATTAGCGGCGTCGGGCTTGGCGTTCTGCATCCGGTGCGGCTTTCCCGTTGTTTCACGGAATGCCTCCCCGGGGGTGCCGCGACTTAGGCCACGCGGCGCGGGAAGACGTAGATGTCCAATATGGCCTGGATCAGTGCGTGATGCGCAACCTCTACGAATCCGTATTGATTGGAATTAACATAGAAATTCACATCGCCGCGTCCACGCAAGAGGTTGTCGGGCTGAAATCCGCTGAACGTGGCTATCTTCATACCGTTGTTGCGTGCGACCTCGGCCGCCTTGAGGATGTTGACCGACTGGCCAGAACTCGAGATGGCGATCAGCAGGTCGCCGGGCAAGCCTTGCATTTTCAGCTGCTCGGAGAAGACGTTGGTGTAGCCGAGGTCGTTGCTGAGGCATGTCAGCGCGGCGGGATCGTTGAGCGAAGTGGCGCGGATGCCGCCGTTCTTGAGGAACTCGATGGCGTGATGGCTGGCGATGGCGGCGCTGCCGCCGTTGCCGATCAGGACGACCTTGTTGCCCGCCTTGTGAGTCGCGTGCGCGGTATCGGCGAGCCATTCGAAGCCGGCCTTGATATCGAGCGGCCGTCCCTCAACGTCGCTCACCCGGACCGCAGTCAGCGCGCGGCCGAGCTCGTCGAAATAGGACGAGATGGGATCGGCAGGTTTTGTATCGACGACACCCTTCAGCACGCTTGTAGCCCTCCAGGACCGAATGTGTGGCGCAGTCTGCGAGCGACGGCTGGCGCGAGAACACCCGACACGGGATACGCGGCTAGCCGGCGCTCCGGTGCGGAATAGATCAAACGCTGGCAGGATTCGCTTACCGAGACATCCACGGGTAGCGACAACCCTCTGGGAAAATTACGGCCAAGATTTGGGTTCTGGCGTGAGGCGTTTGGCCGGGATAGCGCAAAGTCCCGCCATCCCTAACACGCCATTGCCGGCAACCCGTTGCAGACATCAATTAACGGCAACTTGACAGGGCGCACTGTATCACTTAGCCGCGCCTGACGATATGCCGGCGGCAACACGACGCGGGCAAAGCCGAACCCCGGGGAATCTCCCAAATGCGCATCCTGGTGACCGGCGTGGCCGGCTTCATCGGTTATCACACCGCGAGGGCGCTGATAGCGCGCGGCCACGAGGTGGTCGGGGTCGATAATCTCAATACGTACTATGACGTTGCGCTGAAGGAGGGCCGGCTTTCCCAGCTCGAAGGCGAGGCGGGCTTCTCGTTCCACAAGCTCGACCTTGCGGACCGCGCCGGCACCGAAAAGCTGTTTGCTGAGGTGCGCCCGCAGCGGGTCATCCATCTCGCTGCGCAGGCCGGGGTCCGATACGGATTGGACCACCCGCACGCTTACGTCGATTCCAACATCGTCGGCACGCTGAACGTGCTGGAAGGCTGCCGCCGACATGGCGTGGAGCATCTCGTGTTTGCATCGTCGAGTTCGGTCTACGGTGGCAACACGTCGATGCCGTTTAGCGTGCATCAGAACGTCGACCATCCGCTGAGCCTCTATGCCGCCACCAAGAAGTCGACGGAGCTGATGGCGCACACCTACGCCCATCTCTATCAGCTGCCGGTGACGGGCCTGCGCTTCTTCACGGTGTATGGACCGTGGGGGCGGCCTGATATGGCGCTGTTCAAGTTCACCCGGAACATCCTCGCCGGCGAGCCGATCGACGTCTTCAACAACGGGTATCACGCGCGCGACTTCACCTACATCGACGACGTGGTCGAGGGCGTGTTGCGTACCGCCGATCTCATTCCGAAGCCCAATCCGGCATGGAGCGGGGCTGAAGCCGATCCGGCGACGTCCTCGGCGCCTTACCGAATTTACAACATTGGCAACAACAGTCCGGTCGAACTGATGGATTTCATCGCGGTGCTGGAAGAGGCGCTGGGCCGCGAGGCGAAGAAGAACTTCCTGCCGATGCAGCCCGGAGACGTGCCGGCAACGTTCGCGAATATCGACGATCTCGTGGCCGACGTCGGATTTGCTCCGGCGACGCCACTAAAGGAAGGCGTTGCGCGTTTCGTCGATTGGTACCGGAGCTATTACGGCGTCTGAGGCTCGCATGAGAAAGATACTGGTTACGGGTGCACTGGGGCAGATCGGCTCCGAGCTCGTTCCGGCGTTGCGCGAGCGCTACGGCACGGCCAACGTGATCGCGACCGATCTCAAGGTGCTGCCGCCTGCCGGCGCCAAAGCCATCGCCCCGTACGATCACCTTGATTGCACCGAGCCGCATCAGCTGCACGAGGACGTGCGGCGCTACGACATCGGCACCATCTACCACCTCGCGGCGCTGCTCTCGGCTTCCGCGGAAGCTGCGCCGCAGCTGGCGTGGTCGGTGAACATGAGCGGCCTCTATAACGTGCTGGAGGTGGCGCGCGCCTATGACTGCCAGGTGTTCTTCCCGAGCTCGATCGGCGCCTTCGGTCCTGAAACGCAGCGCGATATGACCCCGCAGGTCGCCGTGCAGCGGCCGACGACGATCTACGGCGTCACCAAGGTCGCGGGCGAATTGCTGTGCGATTATTACGCCTCGCGCTTCAGCGTCGATACGCGCGGGCTACGCCTTCCGGGGCTCATCTCGTACGTCGCGGCGCCGGGCGGGGGAACGACTGATTACGCGGTCGAGATGTTCTATCACGCGCTCCGCTACGGCCATTACACGAGCTTCCTTTCAGCCGAGACGCGCCTCGACATGATGTACATGCCGGATGCCGTGGGCGGCATGATCGATCTCATGGCGGCGGACGAGAAGCGGCTGCGTTACCGCAACGCCTACAACATCACGGCGATGAGCGTGACGCCGGAGGAGATCGCGGAGGCGATCCGGGTGCACGTTCCGAGCTTCGACATCGACTATGATGTAGACCCGGTTCGGCAGGCCATCGCCGACAGCTGGCCGCGCTCGTTGGACGACAGCGCGGCGCGGGCGGATTGGGGCTGGGCGCCGCGGTATGATCTTGCCGCGATGACCGCCGACATGTTGGCGCGCCTCAACGAGAAGCTGAAACTCGCTCCGCGCAAGAAGCGCACATAACGTCCCGGAGGTCGTCATGCCGATCGAGAAACTGACCCCGGTGCTGGAAGAGAAGCTGGCTGAACTGCAAGCTTCCGGCAGGATCAAGGGCGCAGAGGCGGTCACCACCGGGATTGTCGACCCGGTCGGCGAGAAGGGACCGCGCTTCCTGATCGAGGGGCACGGCAATCGCCCGTTCCTGCGCATGAACTCTAACAGCTACCTCGGCATGTCATTCGCGACACGGGTAATGGAAGCGGAGGAGGAGGCCGTTCGGCGGTACGGTGTCGGACCGGGCGCGGTGCGTTTCATCTCCGGCACGTGGGCGCCGCACGTGAAGCTGGAGGACCGGCTGGCGGCGTTTCACGGCCGCGAGGCGGCGATGCTGTTCAGCTCGGCCTACGCTACGGTGATGGGTGTAATCCCGGCGCTGGTCTCGGCGCAGACGGTCGTCATCAGTGACGAGCTCAATCACAACTCAATCATCAATGCGATTTCGCTATCGCGGCCGGCAGAAAAGCGCATCTACAAGCATCTCGACTTCGACGAGCTGACGCGCCATCTGGCGACATTCACGGACAGATGCCAGCGTGCGGTCGTCGTGACCGACGGCGTATTCAGCATGCGCGGCGATCATGCCCGGCTCGACGAGATCATGCGCATCGCGAAGCAGTTCGATCCGCTCTATGCCGAGGGCGTGATTGTCGTCGCGGACGATTCTCACGGCGTGGGCGGTTTCGGTGAGACGGGCCGCGGCACCGAAGAGGTTGTGGGTGCTCAGGTCGACGTGCTGATCGGGACGCTCGGCAAGGCGTTCGGCGTCAACGGAGGCTATGTGACCGCCACGCGATCGATGATCTCATACTTGCGCGAGACGTCGCCGTTCTACATCTACTCGAACCCGATCACGCCGGGAGAAGCGGAGGCCGCGCGCGTCGCCGTCGATCGCGTGGACAGCCAGGAAGGTCGGGCGCTGTTGGCGCATCTGCGGGCGATGACGCAGCGCTTTCGGGATGGCCTGCGCAAGCTCGGCCTGGAGACGGTGGAAGGGGAGCATCCGGTGGCGCCGCTGTTGGTGCGCGATACGGCCCGCACCGCTGCCCTGGTGCGCCATCTGCGGGAGAGCGGCATACTCGCGACCGGGCTCGCCTATCCGGTGGTGCCGCGTGGAGAGGACGAGATCCGCTTCCAGATCAGCGCGGATCACACCACCGCCGACATCGACGAAGCACTGGCAGCGCTGGCGCAGTTCAGCTGATCGCAAATACGAGGGAGGGGAAAATGAAGTTCGCCGATGTGCCGCGCTACGAATTCCGCCAGTTCGGCGACGACCTCAAGAGTATCCGCGACCGCTTCGACGCGCTCGGCGAGGGAAAGAAGCATCCTACGCGGCGAGAGACCTATATCGTGACGCGGCTCAACATAGAGTCGAACGTCAAGCTGCGAGAGGGGAAGCTCGAGGTGAAGCTGCTGCGTGGTCGCCAGCAGCTGCTCGAGCAATGGGAGAGGACGCTGAGCGCTGAATTTCCCGTGTCCGTCGACGACATCGAAAGTCTGGTGTTGCCGCCACTGGGGCTCGACATCGAGATCGGAGATCGCGGGGCGCTGACAGTGGGCGCGCTGATGGCGCTGGTTGCGGGGCAGCACGCACTTGCCACCGTCGAGGTGGAGAAGGAGCGCCGCCTGTACGACCTCGGCAACTGCGAGGCGGAGTTCTGCAAACTGCGTATCGGCGACGACAAGCTGCACACGATTTCGATCGAGACGCCGGACGCGGCCGTCGCCGCCGACGTGCTCGCGAAGGCGGGCCTCAGCGATGCGGCCAACGAGAGCTACGCCGAATTCCTGCAGCGGCGGCTGTTCTGATCAGCGACGGACCCAGGGGATCAATTCCCGCGAGCGCCACCATGGGCACGTTCACAGCATTTATGCCCAGACCCGGACGATGGCATTTTTTCACCCTGCGGAAAGCCGCGGCCCGCCCCCGGGGGCTGGTTTAGAAGCCGATTTGGCGGTAATGGCTCTGCAGCAAATCTGGCCGCCCTTTCGATGCGAGGACTTTCATGACTGAAGAGCTTGCGAAAATCGCTGAAGCGCTCGTTGCTCCCGGCAAGGGCATCCTGGCGGCAGACGAAAGCTCCGGGACGATCAAGAAGCGCTTCGATTCCATCGGCGTCACCTCAACCGACGACACGCGCCGCGACTATCGCGAGATGCTGTTCCGCGCCAACGACGCGATGAAGAACTACGTTTCCGGGGTCATCCTCTATGACGAGACGATCCGCCAGAAGGCCAAGGACGGCACCACGCTCGTCGACGTGATGAAGGCCTCCGACTCCATTCCCGGCATCAAGGTCGATACCGGCGCGAAGGCGCTGCCGGGTCCCAATGCCAAGATCGAGACGGTGACCGAGGGCCTAGACGGGCTGCGCGAGCGGCTGGCCGAGTACCACAAGCTGGGTGCGCGCTTTGCCAAGTGGCGCGCGGTCATCACCATCACCGACGAGCTACCGTCTTGGAACTGCATCAAGGCCAACGCACACGCTCTTGCTCGCTATGCCGCGCTGTGCCAGGAAGCCGGGATCGTGCCGATCGTCGAGCCGGAAGTGCTGATGGACGGCGCGCACGCCGGCCACACGATCGAGCGCTGCTACGAGGTCACCGAGTGTACGCAGCGCACCGTGTTCCGCGAACTCTATGATGCACGCGTGGCGCTCGAAGGCATCGTGCTGAAGCCGAACATGATCATTGCGGGCCAGAAGTGCCCGAAGCAGGCGAGCGCGCAGCAGGTCGCCGAGCTGACGGTGAAGTGCCTCAAGGCGACGACGCCGGCATCGGTGCCCGGCATCGCGTTCCTATCCGGCGGTCAGTCAGATGCGCAGGCGACGGAGAACCTGTCGCTGATCAACCAGATCGGCAACCTGCCGTGGAACGTCACCTTCTCCTACGGGCGCGCGCTGCAGGCCGCGGCCCTCAAGGCGTGGGGCGGCAAGAGCGAGAACGTCGCCGCCGGGCAGCGGGCATTTGCGCATCGCGCGCGCATGAACTCGCTTGCGGCTCTCGGCAAGTGGAACGAGCAGCTCGAAAAGGCCGCCTGAGGGCTGCCTCTGTCGTCCCCTATCGGGTTGCTGGCAAGCGCTGCTTCGATGGGGCGCTTGTGTGCTCCCCAGAACACAGTTCACTGGTCTTCTGAACGTTGGCCAAAGTTGTGCGTGCTGCGGGCGTTTTTGATCGCATACGCTCGCTGACATGCGTTATTTGCCTGTAATCGACGGTCTTCGGGCCGCGGCCGTCGTGCCCGTCATTCTGTTCCATGCGGACCTCGCTTGGTGTTCCGGCGGGTTTGTCGGCGTCGACGTTTTTTTCGTCATCAGTGGCTATCTGATTACGTCGAGCATTCTCTCCCAGCTGGATGCAGGCACTTTCACGCTCGTTGATTTCTATGAGCGGCGTGCGCGTCGAATATTACCCGCTCTCCTCCTTGTCACCGTCGTATCGGCCCCGTTCGCCTGGGCTTTGATGCTGCCTCACCAATTCAGTGACTTCTGCGGCAGCGTTCTGGCAACGCTCGGTTTCGTGTCGAATGTCTTCTTCTGGCAAGACAGCGGTTATTTCGCGCGGGCCAACGAATTGAAGCCGCTGCTCCACACCTGGAGTTTGGCGGTGGAGGAACAGTACTATCTCGTCTTTCCGATAGCGCTGTTGGCGATCCTGCGGTTCGCTCGTAGCTGGATTGTCCCAGCCATTGCCGGCATCGCGGTCATCAGCTTTGCCCTGTCGCAGTGGGGTGCGTTGTACGCGCCAACGGCGAGCTTCTACCTGGTGCACACGAGGATTTGGGAGCTGCTCGTCGGCGCGCTCGTTCCGCTGTGCTTTCGTCAGGGTGTTTCCGTTTCTCGCAGCACCGCTGAAATTGCGAGCGTCAGCGGTCTAGCGCTCATCGCAGTTGCCGTGTTGAGCTATCACAACGTGCCTTATCCGGGAGTCTATGCACTGGCACCGGTGTTCGGCTCCGTGTTGATCATCGTCTTTGCAGCTCCTGGGACCGTAGTCGGCAGCATCTTGGCTTCGCGCATCCTGGTGGCTCTGGGCCTCGTAAGCTACAGCGCCTATTTGTGGCACCAGCCGCTATTTGCCTTTGCGCGTCTGTCAGGATTCCATGACAAAAACGTCGGGATTTTTCTCGCGCTGTCCGTCTTCGCTTTCATTTTCGCTGCCCTGACGTGGAAATTCGTCGAGCAGCCGTTTCGCAATCGCCAGCTGGTTGGGCGACGGTTTCTCGTAACGTCCAGCTCGTTCGCTGTGCTCGCCTTAGGCGTGGTTGCTATCGGTGGACATCTGACGTCCGGCTATGAGCAGCTCTACATCGCCACGCGTCTGACCCCGGAGGAAGCTGGCGCTTACAAGCTCGTTGCTAGCGCGCGGACGTCGACGTTGCTGGAAGACATGGTCGACGATAGCCGCTGCAACTTCTGGTCTCGCGTGATCGACGAGGACTTCGAAGAGCGGTTCCGGCGCTGTGCGGCCGAGCACGGAACCGCAACCGTGGTCCTTGGCGATTCCCACGCCATGAACATGTACAACGCGCTTGCTCAGGCTCGTTTGACACCGTTCCTTGTCGGCGTCTCCGGTCCAGGCTGCCGCCCGAAGGCTACACAAGATTGCTACTATACGGCCTTCGATGAGCTTCTCGTCCGCAACGCAGGGCGGATCGGTATCATCTTTTATCATCAGTCGGGATCGTATTTGATCCGCGATGAGCAAGGCCGAGTCGACAGCGGTGACGCGTTCAAACCCAGGCGCTCGCGCAGCATAGACCGCAGTGCCATCGGGCAGGTTGGCGACTACCTGAACAAACTCGCCGGTTTCGCTCCAGTCGTGTGGCTCGGCCCGTTCGTCGAGGCACGTGCCAACCTCAGCAACTTCGCGGGGATGGCGAAAGAGGGGTTCAAGTTGAACCCTGTTGCCATCAAGGCGTTCGCCGAGCTTGACGCCGAACTGGAGCGTGTGCACGCGAAGTCGCGACCGCGGTTCGGCTTCCTTGCGCTCGGACGCGTGCTTGGGTTCAGCGAGAATTCCCTGCTGCAGGGGGATTGCGTCATGTATCGGGATGCCGATCACCTGAGTCGATGCGGCGAGGGGATTGTTGGCGCCAAGCTGAAGCCCTTCCTGAGTGCCTACGTCGCGGATGCAGAGGCCCACAAGGGCCCACTCGTGAGCAGCGCATCTCCGGAACGGTAAGCGGGTGCGGGCGGTTGTGAAGCCTAAGAAGCACTAATTGTGGTGCGGCAATGGGGCAGTCGTTTACCCGCTTCTGCGAGCGTGGCGCCGCTATACATTTCGCCTGTTGACCAAAACACCCCCGAACCGGAGATGATCGATGCACGTAACTATGGAAAGCGCCCTTGCAGCCATCAAGGCAGCGCAAAAAGAAGCGATAAAGCTCAAGACCCAGATGTGTATCGCCGTGGTCGACAGCGGCGCCAACCTCAAGGCATTCGTGCGCATGGACGATGCCTGGGTGGGCTCGATCGACATCGCGATCAAGAAGGCGAAGACGTCGGTGTTCTTCGGCATGCCGACGGGTGAGATCGGCAAGCTCTCGCAGCCGGGCAAATCGCTCTATGGCATCGAGCATTCCAACGAGGGCCTGATTACGTTTCCAGGCGGTCTGCCGATCGTCGATGACGAAGGCGTGCTGGTCGGCGCCATCGGCGTGTCAGGAAGCTCGGTCGAGAACGACCACAAGGTTGCCGCGGCCGGCGCCAAGGTCGTCGGCGTCAGCGAGCTGCCGGCGCATCCTTGGAGAACTTGATTCCAGGGTGACACCAGCGGCCAGAAGCTTTGTATGCGGCTGGGGTTGGCGCGAGTGGATAGCCGCGCCACTGGGCGCGGGCGCCTTTGGCGCTTGGCTGCCGCTCCCAAGGGGCGAAGCCCTGCATCAGCGACCGAGGCGAAAGTAAAAAGGCGGGGCTTTGGCCCCGCCTTTGTCGTTCCAGGCGTACGCTAGGCGGTCACATCCGGTCGATGCGGTCCGCCATGTTGCCGACGAGGCGTACGCGATAGGTGGCGTTCTCGCAGGTTAGGATCCACACCGGAAGGTCAGGGCGCGAGGCATCCGCGTCGCGCTTGGCCTTCGATGGGTTCTTGCACTCATAACCCTGCTTGCGGATCTGCACGGCGATGATGTCGGGCGGAACCTCGTCGTTGGCCACCTGCGCTTCGGCCACCCGCTGAGATACCTGCTGAGCCTGGGCCTGCGCGTCCGGACCACCAAAGGTCAGAGCGTTGAGGGCCAGACCGGCGCCAAGCGCAATCACCGGAAACATCGCCAGCTTTTCCATTGAATTCCCCACTAGACCCCAGAGCACCGGGGTCAGCGAGCGACTAAGCCCGTGCCTCCTCGTGTGCACGCCGTCCCGCCAGCGCGAGGAAAATATAACTCCAACCTGAGAATAGAAGGTTGATGCCGACCAGCAATCCGAGCGCCCAGATCGAAGATTCCGGCAGGCCCATCGCGATGATGACACCGACGGCCAGAGCCGCGATGCCGCTGAGGAGCAGCCAGATCCAGCCGTCGTGGGGACGAACGCGGAAGGCCATGATGGTCTCAAACACGCCCTCGGCGATGAACAGGGCGGCGATGACGATGGTGAGGGTAAGGAGGCCGGCGAGCGGGAAGAAGGCGAGATAGCCGCCGACGAACACGTAAAGGAGGCCGATCAGCAGCTCCCAGAGGAAGCCGCTCCAGCCGGGAGCCTGGAAGGCGTGAACGATCATCATCACGCCGCCGATGAGGAACAGCCAGCCGAGTACGACCTTGGCGGCAATGCCCGACAGCAGCGGGAAGGCGATGGCGGCGAGGCCGGCGACGAGCAGGACGATGCCGAGTGCGAGGAACCAGCCCCACTTGTCGGTGATGAGCTGCTTGGTTTCGGCGACGCGTGCGTCGAGATCAGAAATCGTGAGGGGCGTAGCCATGGTGGTCCTCCCTAGGCTGAATATTCGCCGATTCTTATAGCAGAACGGGCGTTAGCCGGGCGGCCTTCATCGCTCTATGGTGGCGTGACTGCGAATGCCCGTTCCAAGATTGATCGTGCTCTGCAACGCGAGCGCCCGCGCCGCTCAATCGCATTTGCGATGGCGTGAAATGGCTTCGAATGATCGGAAAATTTCGGCACAATTAGCCAGCGGGGTGATGCAACCATCGCTCCCGGTGCGCAGCGATGCAGCGCCAGTAAAAAGTTGATTTGCAGCCGCCGCCCGGGAGCGGCGGCTGCAACTTATCAGTTTCCGCGTGCCAAGAGCGGCGTGATGCGGCGCACCGCGGAGCGGCGGTTGGCGATCTCCGGACCGTCGGTCGGGACCTTGAGGAACTCCTCGCCGTAGCCCTGGGTGACGAGGTTCTCGGGCGGCACGTTGAATGTTTCCGTCAAGATGATTGCAACCTCCTCGGCCCGGCGATCCGACAGGGTGAGGTTGTCGATTTCGGAGCCGACGGCGTCGGTGTGACCCTCGATCAGGAAGACCTCGTCGGGGTTCTTATCGAGGATGCGGTTGATGATGTTGGCGATGCGCTCGAGGCGCCCGTACTGGTCGTCGGGCACGTCCCAGGCACCGAACTCGAAGTTGACGGTGTCCAAGTCGACGCGGCGCATGCGGTCGCGCAGATAGGAATTGTAGCGGATCTCGTCGAGCGAGTAGCCGCGATCAAGCCTTTCGACGGGACCGTCCATCAAAGCGTCATAGATGTCTTCGTCGCGAGCGCGATCGTAGTCGACGATGTAGCGCTCTCGCGGGAGGCTGAAGCGCGGTGGCGCCAGTCCGATGATGATCGGCGGCTCGTTGCGGAAGCGGCGGTTGTCGATCAGGCCCCACTCGCGGCCATTACGGTCGCGGCGATAGCGGCGCATGAGGCGTCCGGAGGAGTCGAACTCGGTGTAGATTTCGATGCCGCCGGGGCGGAGCGCGATGGTCAGGTTGCCGCCGTCGGGTCGACGCTCGCGGCGCACGTCGCGGGAGGTGCGACGGAAGCGATCGTCCTCATCGTGGCGGATACGCGCGGGGCGGTCCTTGTCCTTGACGATGACGCGGTTGCCCGGCTCTTCAAATACGGTGCGCTTGCCGCCGTC
>CALRVN010000025.1:0-17846 GCA_943371625.1 Hyphomicrobium sp. CS1GBMeth3 | reverse complement strand
GCCATCGTCATGCGCGCAGCCCCATCACCAGGGGAGGATGTTGTCGACCAGCTGCTGCCCCCAGGGCGGCTGCTGGACTTCCATCAGGCGGCCGCGGCCACCGTAAGAGATGCGGGCTTCGGCGATCTTCTCGTAGGCGATCGTATTGTCGGCGGAGATGTCGACGGGACGCACGATGCCCGCGACGTTGAGGACGCGCATCTCGAAGTTGACCCGCGTCTCCTGCGAGCCGCTGATGACGAGGTTGCCGTTGGGGAGTACGTCGGAAACGACGGCCGCTACCTGCAGCTCGATCTTTTCGGAGCGCTCGATGCCGCCCTCGCTCTTGGTCTTGGTCTTGGAGTCGGCGGTGGCGCCCCAGTTGCCGGCGTTGGCAATCGTAATGTCGCTCGACGTGGCGCCATAGGTGACGCCCAGGTCGATCGCGTTCGATGCGTCACGCTTGCGCTCGGAGTCGTTGGTCAGCGAGGCCTTGTCCTTCATGAGGATCTTGACCGTCACGGTGTCGCCGATCTTGCGGGCGCGCAGATCGGAGAAGAGGTCGGCGCGGGAGTCTTGCCAGATCGAGCTGTTGCCGCGATAGACCGGCGGCGGCGACGGCTCCATGACCATGGATACGCGCTTGGGGACCATGCCGCTGCCGACGGGCGTCATGTGCGGCTCGCGGTTGAAGTCCCGCACGTCGACGGCGCAGGCGCTGAGAAGCGCGGCGAGCAGTGGAGCTATTGCGATGCGTAGCATCATCATCTTCCACCTTGTGGGTAGACGCGCTCCGGGTCATCGGGGCTCTGTTGCGGGGCCGGGGGGGGCGCGGGGCGGGCAGGCATGACCGGGCGAATGCGCGCGGCGCCGGCAATACCGGCGGCGAGGCGTGCGGCTTTTTCGGCCGGCATTTCATTGAGGATCGCGCTGGCGCTGGCGGGCTCCAGCTTCAACAGAAGGGAGGCGGCCGTCTCTTCTTCCATGTTGACGAGCTGCAGCGCGGCCGAGTCTGGCTCCATCTGCATGTAGATCTTCACCAGCGAAGTCGTGGCGCGCTTCAGGATGTCGTCGCGGCGCTCGACCCAGGATTTGTACTCGGCGGTCTTTGCCTCGAGCGCGGCGATCCGCTGGGTGATCTGGCGCTCCATGTCGGTGAGCTTGGCCATCTGCTGGGCGTTGCGTGTGTCGGACGCGGAGCCGGAAATGCTGACGCAGTATCCGCGCGCCAGGTCGGAGCCCTGGCCATCGACAGCGCCGGTGACTATGTCGCTCGTCGCGGGCGCGGGCGGGGCCGCGGCGCCCTCTTCAGAGAAAATCCGCGCGGAGTCGTCGGGTGAAACCATCGGCGGGGACTTGGAGGCGCCGATCGTGCCCGTGGTGATTTCGGCCTCGTCAACGGGAATGAGCTCTGGCCTGGCGCCCTTGCCGGCTGGCTTTGGATGGGCTTTGACCGGCGCCACAGCCGGCGCCGCCTGAGGCTTGGGGCGCGGCTTCGGCGGTGCGTCGGGCAACGACATGATCTGGCGGCGCATCGTCTGCGACTTGGACTCGACCACGGTCGCCCACCCCTGCTCGGCGGCATGGGCGGCAACCGGCAACAGCAACCCAATGAGGATCAGCCCGGCCCAGGTGTGATCGAGGAGACGCAAGCCGACATTGCCCATCATTGCACCACGAGGTCTGCCTGGAGGGCGCCGGAGGTCTTGATCGCCTGCAACACGGCGATGATCCCTTGCGGCTTCAGGCCCATCCGGTTCAGACCGCGGACCAGAACCTGCAGGCTCGTGCCTCTGATGATGCGCAGCGCCCCGCTTTGCTCGTAGGTGGAAATGTCGGTTTCAGGCGTGACGACCGTCTGGCCTTCAGAGAAGGGCAGCGGCTGCGATACCTGCGGTGTTTCGGTGACGGTCACGGTCAGGTTGCCGTGGCTGACGGCGACGGTGGATATCTGCACGTCGCGTCCGATGACGATGGTTCCGGTGCGCTCGTCGACGACGACGCGCGCGGGCGCATCCGGCTCGACGATGATCTCGCCGATCTCGGCCATGAGGCGCGTCGGCGTAATGCCCGGCGGACGCTTGACGGCGACACTGCGCAGGTCGGCGGCGCGCGCGAGTTGGACGCCGAAGCGATCGAGGCCGTAGGCGTTGACAGCGTCGGCGATGCGGACTGCGGTGGAGAAATCGGGGTTACGCAGCTCGAGGCCGAGGAACTCGACATCCATGAACTGACCCGGCGCCTCGCGCTCGATGAGCGCGCCGTTGGGAATGCGGCCGGACGTCGGCACGTTCTGGGTGACGGTCTGCGCGGCGCCGGTGATCTGATAGCCGGAGACGGTGACCGGGCCCTGCGCGACGCCGTAGACAAGATTGTCAGCGCCGTAGAGGGGGGTCATGATCAGCGTGCCGCCGAGTAGCGAGGTCGCGTCGCCCAGAGAGGAGACGGTCACGTCGATCGTTGTGCCGGTCTGGGAGAAGGCGGGCAGCTCGGCCGTGACGATGACGGCGGCAGAGTTCTTGGTGCGCGTATTGAGCTTGCGGACGTTGACGCCCATGCGATCCAGCATCGCCTGAAGCGACTGCTCGGTGAAGGGCGAGTTGCGCAGGCTATCGCCGGTGCCGTTGAGGCCGATCACGAGGCCGTAGCCGACAAGCTGGTTGGGACGCACGCCCTGCACGGAGACGATGTTCTTGATGCGTGTCGGCTGGCCGAACTGCGGAAAGTTCGACGGCCCCATATCACCGCCATCCAAACGACCGACGTCGCCGGAACGCGACGCGGTCGGCGCACCGACCATGACAGAGCAGACGATGGCGATCAGTGCGAAGACGCGCTTCATTGATCACTCACATGAACCGCGCCGTCGTCGCCAACGGTGCCCTTGATTATGCGGCCGCTATCGACATTGCGCACGGAGACCATCTCGCCCGTGGCGCCGGACTGGAGCGCGATGGCATTCGCGGTAATGGTCAGCGCGCCGCTCTGAAACACCAGAAGCGCGGCCTGGCCCTGAGTGACGGCGTGGGGCTCGCGAAGCTGCTCACCATAAATCGGCTTTCCGGGGAGGAGCGTCTGCTTCGAGATCTTGCCCACGAGCGCATCGCTGGTGCCGACGGCCGTAACCGGATCGCCGCCGTTGGTCTTGAAGGCCCGGTCGACGAGCATCGACTTGTCGATTACCTGACCGGGATAGATCGTGACGCGCGGAACCGGCAGCTGAACCTGGCCAGCCGGAAGCGCGATCGCGCTGCCGACGCAAACGGCAGCGACGCCGATGAGCTGCGCCAAAAGTGATCCGAGCCGGCGGACAGTCATGGTTATCCTCGCGATATGGTGCTGTACATGTCGTCGACGGCCTGGATGACCTTCGAGTTCATCTCGTACGACCGCTGCGCCGTGATCAGCTCGGTGATTTCCTTGACGGGATCGACGTTGGAGAGCTCGAGGTAGCCCTGCTCGACCGTGCCGAAGCTGGGATCGCCGGGAACGCCGACGACGGCGTTGCCCGAGGCGAGCGTCTGGCGGTAGAGGTTGCCGCCCATGGGCTCGAGGCCGGCGTCATTGGCGAAATTTGCCAATGTGAGCTGGCCGAGCGACTGCATGTCGGCCTGCGTTCCGATCTGAGCGAACACCTCGCCGGTCTCGTTGATGACGACGGTGGTGGCGTCAGGCGGGATGGTGACGCCGGGCTGCAGTGTATTGCCGTCGAGGGTCACGATCTGGCCGGTCGAGTTCTTGTTGAAGCTGCCGGCACGCGTATAGAAGGTCTCGCCGTTGGCACCTTCGACCTGGAACCAGCCGCGGCCGTTGATCGCGAGGTCGAGCTTGTTTCCGGTGCTCGTCAGCGCGCCCTGGATATGCAGGTTGCGGATTGCGGCGTTGCGGACACCGAGACCGACATTGACGCCTTCGGGAACGGGATTCTGGTTGCCACGGTTGGGCACACCGGCGGGGCGCTCGGGTTGATAGAGCAGGTCGGTGAACTCGGCGCGGGCGCGCTTGAATGCCGTGGTGTTGATGTTCGCGATGTTATTCGCGATCACCTCGACGTTCAGCTGCTGGGCATTCATGCCCGTCGCGGCGATGGCTAGCGCTCTCATGACATGCTCCTCAGATGGCCATCCGGCTTATTTCCATGTACGCGGACACGACCTTGTCGCGGACGGCGAGTGCCGTTTGCAGCGATTGCTCAGCAGCCATCACGGACTCGACGACCTGCTGCACCGAGGCCTTGTCGCGAATGCCGGCGACGGACGTCGCCTCGGCAGATTTGATCGTGTCGACAGTGTCTCCGGCCATCTGGGCCAGCATGCTGCCAAAGTCGCTCCCGGTTTCCTGCACCGGGCGTGCGGACCTGATGGCCGTATCGCCCTGCACGGGCGAGGCTTTGCCGACACCGGAGACGGCAGGCGCGATCTGCTCCAGCATCAGGTGCTCCTCAGCAGGTCGACCGTCGACATGACCATGGCGCGGGACTGCTTCATCATCTGGAGGTTCGCCTCATAGGAGCGATTGGCCTCGCGCATGTCCGCCATCTCGACGAGCATGTTCACGTTTGGATACTTGACGTTGCCGTTGGCGTCGGCAGCGGGATGGCTCGGATTGCGCTCGATGCGGAAAGGCGCCTTGTCGGTGCCGATCTGCTCGACGCCGATGACGTTGGCGCCGAGCGCCTCGTCGAAATCGTTCGAGAACATGATCGTCTTGCGCGCATAGGGATCGCCGCCGGGGGTGCTGGCGGTCGACTGCGAGTTGGCCATGTTCTCGGCGATGATGCGCATGCGGTGCGACTGAGCGTCGAGACCGGCGGCGGCAATCGATTGCGAGATTTTGAGCGGATCAGACACGGTCAACCTTTCGCGCTGGTCAGGAGCATGCGGTGGAAGGCTTTGACTACGCCGTTGTTCAACGCGTATGCGCCGCTGACCTCGCCCGCCTTGACGAGTTCCTTCTCGATGCTGACCGAATTGCCCGAGTTGTAGACTTGCCAGCTGTCCTCGTGCGTCTCGGCTATGCCGTCGACGGGACGAGTCGATTGCGCGACGTGGCCCGGATCACTGGTTGCGACTGCGAGCTGCTCGGACTGCATGACGGCTTCGAAGGGTTGTACATCGCGCGCGGCGTAGCCCGGCGTGTTGGCGTGCGTAATGTTGCCGGTGATCGCCTCTTGCCGCAGCGAGAGCCAATTGGAGCGTTGCGACGCGATGTTGAATAGGTAGATCGAGCTCATTGCCGACAGCTTCGCGTTGATGCCTGCGAAGCTTAATAATGGCTTAAGCTTGTCCGAGGCTTGTCGCTGGCTGGTGCCCGGGGCGGGCGGCCATGTCGGGAAGCTCGGGAAGCGGCATCAGACGGGCGTCGGCAATGGCCTCGATCAGGCGCCGGGTATTCTCGTCGGGCTCTTCCGACGCGCTATCGAATGCAACGTGGGTGATCTCGACGCCGGCGTTCTCCGCCTCGAGCACGAGACGGAAGTAGACGTTCACGCGCATGTGCCGGAATTCCATGTCGAGCGCGACGGACGGTGGCTGGTCCCAGGTCACGTCGACGTCACCCGAATGGCCGAATGAGATCGTACCTGGCTTGAAGAACAGCTCGGCGGACGAGGCAACCAGGTTTGCGATATTAGCGAAGCGCTCGGTGCGAACGAAGTTGATGTAATCGGCCGGCTCGACGAGCCTCAAATCTGAAGCCAACTCGCGGACGCCGACGCCGAGGGCCTTCTCACGCTCGTAAGTGAACCTGCTGCTCGTGTGCTTCATCATTTCTGTGCGCTGCCTGCCTGCATCGGCTTTCCGCGAGACATAATGAAAAGAATGACGTTCGCCACAGCCCTGTAAAACTCGGCTGGTATGATCTGGTCGACCTCAACTTTATCGTACAGCGACCTTGCGAGAAGCTTGTCTTCAACCACGGGAATGCCGTGACTTTCTGCAATCGAGCGGATTTTTAGCGCCATAAGATCGAGCCCCTTGGCCACGACGATAGGGGCATGGCTTTCGGTGCGGACGTAGCGCAGCGCGATCGCGTAGTGAGTCGGGTTGGCGATGACCACGGTTGCCTGTGGAACGCGCGCCATCATGCGCTTGCGCGTGCGGTCGCGGGCCAGAGAGCGCATGCGAGCCTTGACGATAGGGTCGCCGTCGGATTGCTTGTGCTCATCCTTCAGCTCCTGACGCGACATGCGCAGCTCGCGGCGCCACGAGAACCGCGACCAGACGAGATCGGCTGCGACGAGCACGACGATCGCTGCCACGACAGATCCAAAAAGGCGGATCGTCATCGTGAGGATGAGCTCGGGCAGCGCGTATGGCGACATGAACATGGAATTGAAAACGTCGAAGCGGCCGGCGCGAACCAGGAGGTAGGCTAGCAGGGCGAGGGCCGAAAGCTTGAACACGCCCTTGGCGAATTCGACCCAGCCCTGGACGCCGAAAATCCGCTTCCAGCCGGCGCTGAGGGAGACACGGGACAGCTGCGGTCGTATGCGCTCGAATACGATGCTGGGGGAGTTCTGCAGCAGCGAGCTGGCGAGGCCGGCAATGGCGAGCACGAGAACGGGTGGCATGAGAACGTACGCGGCGTCGAGGTTCACAGCGCCCAGCACCTGAACGACGTCGGCGGTGTTCTCGAGTGGCCAACGGCCGGGATCGTCGATGAAGCGCTTGAGGGAGGAGACGAACTCTATAGTGCCGCCGACGACGAAGAAGCTCGTGACGACGATCAGACCGACGAGACTGGCGAAGATTGGCAGCTCGCGCGAGAAGGGCACACTGCCACGCTCGAGGGCATCCCGAATCTTCTTCTCGGTGGCCTCTTCGGTCTTACTTTCCTTGTCCTCGTCTTGGCCTGCCATTTAGCGCGTCAGTCCGGTTCGCCGTCTTCGGAGTGGCGATCCTCTAGCGTGATCTCGCCGCGCGCCATGAGGCTGAGGACGACGGCAACGATGCCGCGGCGTGCCTCCTCGATGTCGCGCGAGCGCGCTGGCGGAGCGCTCTCGATTTCGGCCTCCACCATGCGGCGGACGCGGGCGGTTAGGGTGGAGAGGACGGACTCCTGCAGGTCGGGACCGGCGCCATTGAGGGCGAGGACGACCTGCTCGGTCGGGACCTTCTCCATGATGAGCGAGCGTGCGCGCGGCTTGAGGTTGGCGAGGTCGGAGAACGAGAAGAGCATGCTCTTGAGCTCGTTGGCGTCCTCGGGGCGGGTCGCGGCGATGCTCTTGAGGATCTCGTTGGCCTGCGATCCATCGAGCTTGTTGAGGATGCCGGCGATGGTCTTGCGCGTCTCGGGATTGGGCGCTGCAAGCATCGTCGCCAGCAAATCGTCGCGCAGGCCGTTTTCGATGGCTGACATCGCGCGGTCGGAGACGCCCTTGAGGCCGAGCATGCGGCGCAACAGAGAATGGCGGAGTTCCGGGTCGACGGACCGGAGCAGGCGGGCGCCGACGTTCGAATCGAGGCGCGAGAGAACCACGGCGATCGTCTGCGGGTGCTCTTTGAGGACGAGCTGCTGCAGGACATTGTCGCGCAACGGCACGAGTTTTTCCCACACCGGCTGACTCTCGGACGGCTGGTCGCGCAGGTATTGCGCGATCTCGTCCTGGGTCATCACGTCGGACAGGAGATTTCTGACCTCGTCGGCCGAGCCGCCAAAGCTGATGCCGCCGGTGAAGTTCTCGGCAAACTCCTCGATTAGGTCCTCGACCTCGTCGGAGCTAACGGGGCGCAGCTTGGAACTCGAACGCGTGAGCAGGCGCAGCTCCTCGGGATCGAGGCGCTTCAACAGTTGTGCGGCCTTGGTCTTGCCGAGCGCGAGCAGAAGCACACCGACCTTCTCCGGGCCGGTGAGCACGCCGCGCTTCTGGCTGCCTCGGGTGTGAGGATGGGAGGCCATGGCGCTCGCTTAGGGCAGGTTTTCGGCGGCGGACGACGGGCCGACCACCTCGGTGAGCGATATGCCCAGCCGCGAGGGGTCGTCGTCCATCACGACGACTTCGCCGCGCGCCACGACGCGGCCGTTGACGATGACGTCGACCGGCTCGCCGAGCTTGCGATCCAGAGGGATCAGGGCGCCGCGGCCGAGCTTCAGGAGCGCTGCGACGGGCATCGAGGCGGAGCCGAGGACGATCTTCACCGTCACCGGGATGCGCATGATGGTGTCGAGGCTGAGGCTTTCGGCGCTGCCGGGAGCGGCCGATGCCGAGCCGGCCGCGTATTGCGGAATGCCGGCGGTGGCCTGGTAGGTTTGCTCACCCGGTGCGGGCTCGGGCTGCAGGTTCAGTGGATCGAAGTTCGACATAGGGTTTCCTTGACGATCGGGTGCCGTTCGACCCGATGAGCCGCAGCTAGCTGGCGAGGATATCGTTCATGAACTCTCGCTCTTGATCTACGAAATCGCGGACGCGCAGCGCATAGACCCCACTCGACTTGCCAATCTCGCAGTTGATCAGCCGCTCGCCGTTGCATTCGACGCGCACGACGGTGTCAGGCGCTGCACTCAGGCGCAGCACCTGGCCGACGTTGAACCGCGCCACATCGGCGAGCGTAAGCTCCTGCTCGTCAAGCACCGCCACCAGATCGACGTTGGCGCGCGAGACTTCGCTCTGGATCTTCTGACTCCAGGCTGGATCGGGCCTGACAGACTCGGGGCCCGCGGTGCGCGACAACTCGTTGCGCATGGGGCTCAACACAGACTGCGACATCATCAGGGTGATGGCGCCGCCGAGGCCGAGCGCGAACATGTGAAACTTGGCTGCAACGAGGGGCACTGTGAGGCGGCCGAGCACGTCGTAGCTGACACGCGCGGCGGCAGGGCCGACCTGGAACACCGCCGGCGCCACGACGGAGAAACCCTGCTCCAGGGCGTTGCCGAACTGCTCGAAAGCAACCTGGGCGATGCCGAGCTCGGTCCTCGTCAGCGGCCGGTCGGCCATCTGGACCGGCTCCGACCCGTCGCCGCCGAGCAGCATCTCGACGACGGTGAAGACGAACTCATATTCGGCGCAGATGATCAGCCGCGCGTTCCACTTCGGCGCCTCGATCACGCAGGCAACCGCCTGGTTTGCCGTGGATGCGATCATGGTTTCGGGAGGACCGCTCTCGACACCGACAAGCACGACGTCGGGCGCGGTCGCCGAGATACCGCGCAGCTGCTCGGCCCAGCTGCTCGCAGTCTTCTGGAAGATGGTCCGCAGCATCGGCAGGCGTTCGACGAGATCCTGCGGACCGGCGAACAGGCCTTCGAGACTTTTTCGCGTGGCCGATGACTGTGCCATGCGTCAGGCGGCCTCGGCGGTGGCCGGCTCCGCGGGCGGGGCAGTGGAGCTAAGCGCGATCTGCTCGACGTCGTCGATGGAGGGGCGCTCATAAACCGAGATGGTCTTGCGTCCGTGCTCAAGCGCGACCTGCGGCATAGCTCCGTTCATGAAGGCCAGGAGCGTCTGTTTGACGATGACGTAGGAACGCAGCTGCTTCTCGCGCAGCGTCTTGATCTTGGTCGCGAGCGGCGTGAAGACGGCATACGACAGGAAGATGCCGGCGAAGGTGCCGACCAACGCCGCGCCGATGAGGTGGCCGAGAACCTCGGGCGATTCATCGAGCGCGCCCATGGCTTTCACGACGCCGAGGACGGCGGCCACGATGCCGAGCGCGGGCAGGCCCTCGCCGACGGCGACGAGCGCGTGATAGGGCTTCTGCTTGTCGGTGCGGACGGTGTTGATCTCCTCGTCCATCAACGACTCGATCTCGTGCGTGCGCGCATTGCCGATGATGATGAGGCGGCAGTAGTCGCAGATGAAGGTCGTGAGGTCGTGGTTGGCTGCGATCGAGGGGAAGCGCTGGAAGAGCGGCGACTGATCCGGGCTGTCGATGTGCTCCTCGACCTCGTTGCGGGGCTTGGAGCGCAGCTCGCGCATCAGGAAGTAGAGGATGCCGAGGACCTCGAGGTACTGCTGGCGCCCGGGGGCGTCGCCGGTGAAGGCCTCTTTGATGCCGGCGCCGGTATCCTTGATAGTTTTCATCGGGTTGGCGACGATGAAGGTGCCGAGCGCCGAACCACCGATGATGACGTATTCCCAGGGCTGCCAGATGACCCCAACGTGGCCGCCCATGGCGACGAAGCCGCCGAGCATGCAGGCCAGGGTGACGATTAGGCCAAGAGCAATGGTCACGGCAGGGATTCCGAAGTGATTATATCCTCTTATGAGTTGAAGCATCACTTCCTTGCGTGAAGCTGGCTGTCCGGGGCGCGTCCCCTTGCGTTTCCGGCGCCAGCTTCACGAAAGCCTAGAGGTGCAACCTTTGGGTAACCAACGCATCGGGAAGGTCGGCCGTGCTCACCACTCTCGCCAACTACAAGCTGGTCAGCGGCAACATCGAGCGAACTCTGAGCGCCACGGCGGAGAAGCCGCAAGTTGCACGTGAGACCGAGTACTATCTCGAGAACATCGGCGACGTTAAGTCGATCGACGACTTCCTAGGCGACGACAGGATATTCAAGTACGCGATGAAGGCCTGGGGCCTTGAAGACATGAACTACGCCAAGGCGTTCATGCGCAAGGTGCTGACGGAAGGCGTCGACACGAACGAGTCGTTCGCCAATACGTTGGCTGACCCGCGCTACAAAGAGTTCGCGAAGGCCTTCAACTTCAAGCTCTTGGGTACCGGCACGACTAATTGGCCGGATGCGAAGTCCGGCACCGTCGACCGGTACGTGCGCCAGCAGGTGGAAGAGGACGCGGGCAGCCAGAACGAAGGCGTGCGGCTCGCGCTCTACTTCGAGCGCAAGGCCTCCAGCATCACCGGCCCGTTCTCCATCCTCGGCGACAAAGCCCTGCTGCAAGTTGCACAGACGGCCCTTGGGCTGCCGGTGTCGATGTCGCTGCTCGACATCGACAAGCAGGCCGACATGATCTCCAAGCGGCTCGACGTCAAAGATTTCCAGGATCCGGCGAAGGTGCAGGAGTTCCTGACCCGCTTCACCGCCCAATGGGACGTGCAGAACTCGAGCGCACAGTCCAATCCCGCGGTCATGCTGATCCAGCCCATAGAGGCCAACATCAGCTACGACCTGCTCAGCAGCCTGCAGAATCTCAAGCTCGGTGGAATGTAGGAATGCAATCCAGCCTTTACGTATCGCTGTCGTCGCAGATGTCGGTCCAGAAGCGCCTGGAGACGATCGCCAACAACGTCGCCAATGCCTCCACGCCCGGCTTTCGGCGAGAAGAGATCAAGTTCGAATCGATGCTGAGCAACTCGTCGAGCGAGCAGGTCGCGTTCTCTTCGCCGGGCGATTCATTCATCAAACGCGATCCCGGGCAGACGATCCGGACCGGCAATCCGCTCGATGTCGCGGTGCAGGGTGATGCTTGGTTCGCGCTCCAGACACCTTCGGGCGTCGTATATACGCGCGACGGCCGCATGCAGATGACGGCCGAGGGAGAGCTGCGATCGATCGGAAACTACTCGATCCTCGATGCCGGCGGCGCGGCAATCCAGGTTAATCCGAACGCAGGCCCCATCAAGATTGCAGACGACGGCATGATCATGCAGGACGACCAGCAGCTCGGCGCGATCGGCCTGTTCACGATCGATCCGGCCGCTAAGCTGTCGCGCTTCGAGAACTCGGGCGTGATCCCCGATACGCCTGCAACCCCGGCGCTCGATTTCAACCGCGTCGGCATGGTGCAGGGCTACGTCGAAGGCTCGAACGTCAATCCGATGTGGGAGATGACGCAGCTCATCCTCACGTCGCGCAGCTACGACGCCGTGTCGAGCTCGATGGATCAGTCGGAAGATTCACTGCGTGAGGCCATCAAGGCGCTGGCGCCCACCTCGTGATGTCGGCAACGCGCGGCGAAACCGGCCTGCAATCGCTCAACGCATTCGCCGATCGCGTATCGGCGGCAGCAGCTACACAGCCACCGGTGCAGGTCGGCGGCACGGTCACGCAGGTGACGCCGGCGCACTGTTGTGTGTCGGGTCTATCTCCGTTCGTGAAGCTCGGCGACCGGGTGATGCTCGCCTCCGGGGGGCGGCCGCAGCTCGGCGAAGTCATCCGACTCGACGAGACGCGCGTGACGATCAAGACGTTCGACGAGCCGATCACGGCGGGCCTTGGGGCGAAGGCCTGGCAGCTCGGCCCTGCGGTTCTCAATCCCGATCCATCATGGAAGGGCCACATCTTCAATGCGCTCGGCGTGCCGCTGAGCGATGGCGAAGGGCTCGCACACGGACACGACCCGGTGCTTGCGGATCGCAGTGCGCCATCTCCACTCAAGCGCAAGCGCATCTCGACGCCATTCAAGAGCAGCGTGCGCGTGATCGATCTGTTCACACCGCTTTGCTACGGGCAGCGGATCGGCATCTTCGCCGGCTCCGGCGTCGGGAAGTCGACGCTGCTAGCCATGCTTGCGCGCGCGAAGGGCTTCGACACGGTCGTCATCGCGCTGGTCGGAGAGCGCGGCCGCGAGGTGCGGGAGTTCCTGGACGACACGCTCGGCAAGGACCGGGAACGCGTGATCGCGGTCGTGTCCACGGGCGATGAGAGCCCGATGATGCGGCGGCTGGCGCCCAAGACCGCGACTTCCATCGCCGAATACTTCCGGGACCGCGGCGAGAACGTGCTGCTGATCATCGACTCGATCACGCGCTTTGCGCATGCGGCGCGGGAAGTGGCGCTGGCGGCCGGTGAGCCTCCGGTCTCGCGCGGCTACACTCCCAGCGTATTCAGCAATCTGCCGAACCTCCTGGAACGCGCCGGTCCCGGCGAAGAGGGCAAAGGGTCGATCACGGGCATATACTCGGTGCTCGTCGACGGCGACGACCATAACGATCCCATCGCCGACAGCATTCGCGGCACGCTGGACGGCCACATCGTGCTCGATCGCTCGATCGCAGATCAGGCACGCTATCCTGCGGTCAACGTGTTGTCGTCGATTTCGCGGCTGTCACAGCACGCGTGGACGCCGGAGCAGCGCAATCTCATCGCGAAGCTGCGGGCCATGATCGCGCGCTTCGAGGATACACGCGACCTTCGCCTGATGGGCGGATACCGCGGCGGTTCAGACGGCGAACTCGACAGGGCTATCGATATCGTTCCGAAGCTGTTCGAGGCGCTGAAGCAGAGCCCGCGCGATCTGCCGAGCATGGATGCGTTCCAGGAAATGGCGCGCGCGCTGCAGGGGTGATTTAGGCACGCTGGCAGGTTCCGGGCATTCGATCAGCGGGTGCTCGGCTCGGGGGCGGACTTCATCAGATTGGCGCCATCGCGCACTTCATCGCGCGGCACGAAGTTGAGCTTCTCGATCAGAACGTCCTCGACCATTGGCTCGCCAAAGCGCTCATTCACGCGCTTCTTGATGGTCGCCGTGAGCGCCTCCAGGTCCTGTTTCTTGGCGCCGCGAAGGGCTGCCGATTCGCCGCTGTAGATCGAGCGGAAGGCTGCGTCGACGAGGAACACGTCGGGCTTGACCGACATCTTGCCCAACGCCTCCGACTTCATGGTGAAGGTGAACTGGGCGAGGACATAGCCCTGGACCGCGCCGTTGGCGATGACGGGGACGCTGACCATTCCGGTCTGCATCGTCTCGATGCCGCTGAAGACCTGCTTTGGCTCGCCCTCGGGGGATGCCTGCGTGTACCACATGGTGGCGGCGAAGGTAGACAGCGCCGTCACGAGGCAAATCCAGATGCCGGTTGCGATCAGCCTGATCATTTATTTGCCGTAGCCGTAGCCGTTGCTGACGTGCTGCGAATAGGTTCCGTCCCAATCCTTGTCCTGGATGATGTCGGAAACGACGCTGGCTACCTCGCGGACGGCCTCGAGGTGGCGACGAAGCACGATCTGGTTCTTCTGAAGCTTTACGCGCAGCGCGCGCATGCGAGCGGCGAGCTCGGGGTCCGGCGCGGCGCCTTCGAGGGAGCGGGCGGCAAGGCCGAGCTCGAGCAGCGCCTGGCTCTTCTTGTCGTTGGATTCCTTGAGGTCGATGGCGGCGCGCGTATTCAGGGCCTCGGTCTCGATGTCGACCAGCATCTCGATGCGCTGCATCGTGCGGGCAATCGAATTTCGCGCGGCGATCCCGTGCTCGCTAATTCCGCTGTGCGCCATCATACATCACCAACCTTCATTTTGTTGTTCGCAGTGGCGGCGTGCAATGCTGCTTCTCCCGCTGCGACCTGCTTTGCTATGCCGATCACGCCCGAGCGGGCGATCTCTGCTGCGACTTTCTCCGCCAGCATGGATTTCCACATCCCGCCGGCGGTGCCACCACCAAACATCGATTCCGATTCTTGCGGCATCATGGCCTCGACCATGTTCTGCAGCAGCACGGCTTCGAACTGCACGTAGACGTCGGAGGTCTTCTTGTCCGCGATATCCGCGGTGCTTGGTGGCGTCATGACGGCGGCGGAGCGGGGGGCGTTGGCGCCGGCGATGCGGAGCTGGGTGTGCCAATCGGTAAGGGAATCGGTGGGCTGCGTGCCCGCGGCCGCACCAGCGATGGAAGCCACATCGGTTGCCGACTGACGGCTAAGCCTTTCGAGACGCGCAAGCGCCTCACGCTGCTTCACAGCATCGGCGGCACGGGAAACGCCGAGAATGAGATCTGGACCGGATGTCATGCGGCTATTCGAAAACCTGCGGACCTTGGCGGCTGTCAGCAGATTTACCCAATTGGCTTATGGGAGGCTTGCGTCGTCACCATTGCGCAACGCCCGCTCGATAATATCCATCAAATCCTTTTCGGCGGCGATCCGGTCACACTGCTGATCGTAGTTGCGCACGAGACGTTCGGCGTATTTGGTGCGGGTGGCGAGCACGCGCAGGGAATGCGAGCGGCGCTCGATCTCGGTGTCGAGGCGCAGCGACTCCTCGCCGAGGCTCTTCAGTCGTTTGATGGCCACGGCTGCGAAGACGCCCTGGAGCGAGGCAACGGCTTCCTCCTGCAGGCTCGCCAGCCCGGCCTTGCGGCTTTTCAAGGCGGCGAGACGCTCTTCCTCCAAACGTTGCAGATCCTGCTGGACGTCCAAGATGCGGCGCGCCTTGCGCCTGCGGGCTTCGATCATCTTCTCACACCCTCGCGAGCCATTCGGAGAAGCCGGTCATGAATATCTGCAGGAACTCGGTCGAGGAGAAATAGAGAATGACGCCTCCGCCGGCGAGCACGAAGGGGATGGAGATGAAGTAGACCGGAATCTGCGGCGTCATCTTGCCCAGAATGCCGAACATGAGGTTGATCATCAGCGAGTAGACGATGAACGGCGCGCTGATACGGAGCGCGAGAAAGAACGCGTCGGTGGCGGCGTCGACGATCTTGACGATGCCGAAGTTGGCGGCGATCTGCTTGGCCACCGGCACGGCAGAGTAGGAATCGACGAGCGCGTGCAGGATGTCCCAGTGCAGATCCATGATGAAGATCAGCACCGTCGCCGTGAGCGTGATGAGGCTGGTCACGGAGGCCTGCGGCTCGTCCTCCTCGATGTGAGCGTCGGGCGTGTTTTGCAGGCCGATGAGCATGGCAATCGAAGCGCCGGCGAATTGCAGGGCGGCGAAGAACATGCGGCCCATTAGGCCGATGATGGCGCCGACGACCGCCTCGGAGGCGATGAGGGCGAAGACGGTGATCGGCTGATCGTTCGGGATGGCGGCCTTAACGGTAGGGACGAGCAGCGGCGCCAAAGCCAGTGTGACGGCCAGCACGAGGAAGAGCCGCACCTGCATCGGGACGCGCGGCGATGAGAAGCCGGGCATCAACATGAGGCAGGTGCCGACGCGGCAGAATATCAGGAAGGTCGCAAGGACTGCTTGCGGCCCAAGCTCGCTCACGAAATCGTCCCGAGCGACTTTATCTGCACGCCGCGTGCGATTTCCAGATGAGAGAGCACCGGCAAGGTCGCGAACAGGCGCTCGGTTATCATGCGGACGTAGGGGCGTGCATCGGGGGCGGCGACGAGCACGAACTTGTGCCGCTGATCCATCAAGCCGCGGATCACGGTCGTCGCTTCGGTGGTGAACTGCTCGATCAATTTGGGATCGACGTCGAACTCGACCACTTCGCCCTTTGCGTCGCGCTTGAGGCTCTGGTGGAAGGCAAGCTCCCAACGGTTGCCGAGGCGGAGGACCTTCAGCGTGCCCTCGTCCGCCATCTCGCCGCAGATCTGCTGCGCCATGCGCAGACGAACATGCTCGGCGATGTGCTCGGCTCGGGCGGCGTGAGGGGCGATCTCGGCGATGGCTTCGAGGATCAGGTGCAGGTTGCGGACGGAGATGCGCTCGGCCAGCAGCAGCTTCAGGACCGCCTGCAGCCCCGAGTACGAAATGCGCGAGGGGATGATCTCGTCGATGAGGCGGCGGTATTCCGGCTCGAGGCGGTCGAGGAGGCTGCGCATATCCTTGTAGGACAGGAGCTGGGACAGGTTGTTGCGGATCACCTCGCCCAAGTGCGTGAGCAGCACCGACATGTTGTCGACGGCGGTAAAGCCTTCGCGCTGCAGCGTATTGGCAAACATTTCCGACACCCACATCGCCTTCATGCCGAATGCAGGCTCGCGGGTCTCGTCGCCCGGCACGCCGGGAGGCGCTGAGTCGCCGACGATGACGAGCACGTCGCCGATGCGGAGCTCCTCGGTCGCGACCACGGTGCCGTGTATCTTGATCTGGTAGCTCTTGGGCGGGATCGTGAGGTCGTCGGTGAGACGGATCTCAGGAATAACGAAGCCGTACTGACGTGCAAACTTGTGGCGCATCTTGCCGACGCGCTGAGCCAGCTCATTGTGAGCGGCCATCAGGGATCCGGAGATCTGCTTGCCGAGGCACAGCTCCAGCTCGATGGTCTTGAGCGATTCCTTTACCGACTGGCGCACCTCCTCGTCAGCCTTGAACTTCACGTCGCGCTGTCTCTCAGCCTCCGCGGCCACGGCAGCCGCATGACGGCGCGGTATGGCGTAGGCGATGAAGCCCATGGTGGATCCGAGGACGGCGAAGGGCAGGAACGGCAGCCCGGGCGAGAACGCGAGGACGAACATCACGACGCCGGCGAGGCTGAGGGCACGCGGGTGGTTGCCGAGCTGGCCGAACACGGCTTTTTCGGCGCTGCCGCGTGTGCCGCCCTTGGAGACGAGAAGGCCGGCGGCGAGCGAGATGATCAGCGCCGGGATCTGCGTGACGAGGCCGTCACCGACGGACAGCTTGGTGTAGATGTCGACCGACTCGGCGAACGACAGCTCGTGCCGCGTGACGCCAATGATGATGCCGCCGAAGATGTTGATGGCAAGGATAATGAGGCCCGCGATGGCGTCGCCGCGGACGAACTTCGAGGCGCCGTCCATGGAGCCGAAGAAGGAGCTTTCCTCCTCCAGCTCGCGGCGGCGGTGCATAGCCTCCTTCTCGTCGATGAGGCCGGCGGAGAGGTCGGCGTCGATCGCCATCTGCTTGCCGGGGATGGCGTCGAGGGTGAAGCGGGCGCCGACCTCGGCGATACGCGTGGCACCCTTGGTGATGACGAGGAAGTTCACCGTGATCAGGATGACGAACACGATCGTACCGATCATGAAGTCGCCGCCCATTACGAAGTTGGAGAAGCCGGCGATGACGTGGCCGGCCGCGGTGGTGCCCTGGTCTCCGTGCGACAGAATGAGACGCGTCGTGGCGATGTTGAGTGCCAGACGCAGGATCGTCGCGATCAGCAGCACGGTGGGGAAGGCGGAGAAGTCGAGCGGGCGCTGGATCCACAGCGATACCATCAGGACGAGGACGGCGAGCGCGATCGAGAACGCCAGGCCGACGTCGATGAGGACGGCAGGCAACGGCAGGAACAGCACCGCCAGGATGAAGACGATGCCGACCGCGAGGCCAACGTCTTGGTT
>CALRVN010000024.1:0-17866 GCA_943371625.1 Hyphomicrobium sp. CS1GBMeth3 | reverse complement strand
GTCGCGGTGTTCCGCACTGTCGACGACCGCGTGTTCGCCATCGATGATCACTGCCCGCACAAGGGAGGTCCGCTCAGCCAAGGCATCGTCCACGGCGCCGCCGTCACGTGCCCGCTGCACAACTGGGTCATCTCACTCGAAACCGGCAGGGCGCAGGGTGCCGACGAGGGCTGCGTGCGCACGATCCCCGTCAAAGTCGAGCACGGCACGCTCTACATCGCGCTCAAGACGCAAACAGAACGCGCGGCCTGAACCATGGACATGGCCGCTCCGCGCTGCATCAAGACGACCTGCCCCTACTGCGGCGTCGGGTGCGGCGTGCTGGCCCAAGTCTCCGCCAACGGGGATGTCGCGGTGCGCGGCGATCCTGACCATCCGGCCAACTTCGGGCGGCTATGCTCCAAGGGCGCAGCGCTGGCGGAAACGGTCGATCTCGATGACCGGCTTCTGTTTCCGCAGGTGCACGGAGCCAAAGCGGACTGGGACTCAGCCCTCAATCTCGTCGCGGGAAAGTTCAACGAAGCGATCCGCACCCACGGCCCCGAATCCGTAGCCTTCTACGTCTCCGGCCAGCTGCTCACCGAGGACTACTACGTCGCCAACAAGCTGATGAAAGGTTTCATCGGCTCGGCCAACATCGACACCAACTCGCGCTTGTGCATGGCCTCTTCCGTCGCAGGGCACAAGCGCGCCTTCGGCTCCGATACGGTCCCAGGCTGCTACGAGGATCTCGAACTCGCAGATCTCGTCGTGCTCGTCGGCTCCAATCTTTCGTGGTGCCACCCGGTTCTCTACCAGCGCATCGCCGCCGCCAAGGAGAAGCGGCCGGGCATGAAGGTGGTGCTGATCGATCCGCGCCGCACGGCCACTGCGGACATCGCAGACCTTCACCTGCCCATCAAGCCGGACGGCGACGTTCCGCTGTTCCTCGGCTTGCTGCGCTACATGGGGCGCAACCGCGCCATCAAGCGCCGCTACGTCAAGCAGCACACCAAGGGCTTCAAGGAGGCCTTGCGTGCCGCAGAACAGCTCGACCTCTACGCTCTCGTGCGGCTGACGGGCATTCCCGCAGCGACGCTGGAGAAATTCTTCGAGCTGTTCGCGCGAACGGAGAAGACCGTCACCGTCTACAGCCAGGGCGTCAATCAGTCCTCGTCCGGCACCGACAAGGTCAACGCCATCATCAATTGCCACTTGGCCACCGGCCGCATCGGCAGGCCCGGCATGGGACCGTTCTCCGTCACGGGCCAACCGAACGCCATGGGCGGCCGCGAGGTCGGCGGTCTCGCGAACATGCTCGCCGCACACATGAACATCGAGGACGCCACGCATCGCGACCGCGTGCAGCGCTTCTGGCGCTCGCCGACGATTGCGACCAAGCCCGGCCTCAAGGCCGTCGACATGTTTCGGGCCGTCGCCGACGGACGCATCAAGGCGCTGTGGATCATGGCGACCAACCCCGTCGTCTCGATGCCGGAGGCCGAAAATGTCGAGGCGGCTATCCGAGCCTGCCCGTTCGTCGTCGTCTCGGACGTGACCGCCGCCACCGACACGGCACGCCTGGCGCACGTTCTCCTTCCCGCGACCGCGTGGGGTGAAAAGAGCGGCACGGTGACGAACTCGGAGCGGCGCATCTCTCGGCAGCGCGGCTTTCTGCCCTCACCCGGCGACGCGCGTCCCGACTGGTGGATCATTTCCGAGGTCGCCAGCCGCATGGGCCACGGCGACGCTTTCGCCTATGCCGACCCGGCCGAGATTTTTGCCGAGCACGCGGCGCTGTCGGAATTCGAGAACGGCGGCGCACGCGACTTCAACATCGGCGCGCTCGCCGCCATCGACCCCGCCGACTACGAAGACCTGGAGCCGGTGCAATGGCCGCGCGCATCCAGCCTGCCGGCGCCAGCGCGCATCTTCGCCGACGGCGGCTTCTTCACCCCTGACCGCAAGGCACGCTTCGTCGAAGTATTGGCACCTATCCCCGCGCACGCCACCCCGGGCTTCCCGCTGACGCTCAACACCGGCCGCATCCGCGATCACTGGCACACGATGACTCGCACCGGCAAGAGCCAGCGCCTGTCGCAGCACTATGCCGAACCCTTTGTTGAAATTCACCCTCTGGACGCCGCGAGATTTCACATCGGCGAAGCAGACCTGGTGCGCGTGTCGACAGGTCTCGGCGCCATCATCGTGCGCGCACTCGTGACGCCGCGACAGCAGCCAGGATCGATCTTCGTGCCCATGCACTGGAACGACCAGTTCGCATCGCGCGCCCGTGTCGACGTCCTGGCGGCCGCCGTGACCGATCCGGTCTCGGGGCAGCCCGCCACTAAGAATATTCCGGCGCGCGTCGAGCCGTTTCGCGCCGCGACGTATGGCTTCGCCGTCCTGCGCCGCAAACCGGTGGCGATCGATGCCGCGTACTGGGCCATAGCCAAATGCAACGGCGGCTGGCGCGTCGAGATGGCGATCGCGGCCAACCCCGAGGATTGGGCCGGCTATGTCACCGCCCTGGTTGGCGGCAGCGCCGAGCTGGTCGCCTATCACGATGCCCAGACCGGCCGCCACCGCTACGCCTGCTATGAGGGCGAGTATCTAGCCGGCACCGTATTCCTGGCGCCCGAGCCGGTCGTCGTATCGCGCGATTGGGCCATCGCGCAGCTCGGCGCGCCGAACCTCGCGCGCCGCCAGCGATCGTCGGTGGTGGCAGGTCGCCCCGGCAAGGGAGCTATCGACCGCGGCGCAACCGTCTGCGCCTGCTTCGGCGTCGGCGCCAACGAGATCTGCGCCGCCGTCGCCCGCGGCTGCAAGACGGTGTCGGCAATCGGCGAAGCGCTGCACGCCGGCACCAACTGCGGCTCCTGCCGCTCGGAAATTCGCAACATCATCGACGCGCAACTGGCGACCGCAGCGTCGGCGCCTGCGCGGACACTCGTCACGCCGGCGTGAGGGAAACACAATGCAAGGATACCTGCACTCCTTAAACGTGCCGACGCTGACCGACTTCCTCGGCAGCCTTCTGCACCGTGTAACGACCGCGGGAAGAGCCTGGCTGCGGCATCGCCGCTCCGATGAAATCATCACAGGCAATCGCGCGCACGCGGATCGCCGCGGCACCGCCCTCGTCAGTCTCGTCGGCGCAGGTCCCGGCGATCCGGACTTGCTGACCGTCAAGGCCCTGCGAACCATTCGCGAAGCCGACGCAATTCTCTACGACCAACTTGTATCCGCCGAAGTGCTGGCGCTCGCATCGCCGCGCGCCGAACGCATCGACGTGGGCAAGAAGGGTTACGGCCGCGCCTGCAAGCAGGGCGACATCAACGATCTCATGGTTGCGCTTGCCTCAGCCGGCCGGCGCGTCGTTCGCCTCAAAGCAGGCGATCCGCTCATGTTCGGCCGCCTGGAGGAAGAAATTGCCGCGCTGGACGCTGCCGGCCTCGCATTCGAAGTCATACCCGGCATCTCCGCCGCGCAGGGCGCCGCCTCGAGCCTCGGCGTTCCGTTGACGCGCCGCCGCGGCGCCCGCCGTTTCCAGGCCATCACTGGTCACGCAACCGACAGGAAACTCCCGGACGATTTCGATTGGTCTGGCGTTGTCGACGCCAAGGCGACCACCGCCGTCTACATGCCCAAGGCCACCATTGGGGTGCTTTGCGCCGAACTGCTGCACCGTGGCCTCCCCGCTGCGCATCCGGCCGTCGCCGTATTCAATGCTACACGCGCCGACGAGGTGATCGTCACCGCGACCCTCGATACCCTCCCCGAAAGCATCGCGGCCGTCGACACCGGCGCCCCCTGCATCATCCTCATTGGCGCCGCCCCCGTTCTCCGGACGCACGCGGACGTTGCCCGAGCACAAACATCGATCCCCTGATTGAAAGTCGAGTGCCGAGTAGCGTCATGGTCCGTTTCGAGCTGAAGCTTTTCCTAGTTGCCATCGCCGCCTGCCTCTCGTTCGCCGGGCCTTCCTCCGCGGCCGATCTCGGAGCCGAATGCTGCACTGACCTGGAAGAGCGCATCGCCGAACTCGAGGCGACGACGGCGCGCAAGGGAAACCGCAAGGTGTCGCTGACCATAACCGGCTACGTCACCAAACAGGTCATGCTCTGGGACGACGGCGTCGAACGCAATGCCTACATCTCCGACATCGGTCCGACGCAGGCGACCAACTTCCGCGTCACCGGCGAGGCATCCATTTCGCCGGGACTGAAGGCGGGCTACATGATCCGCATCCAAGACCTCACCGCCAACCCCATGGGCTCCTCCCAGCAGGTTCCGAACACGAACCAAGGCCTCAACGTCCAGATGGCGAACTGGTATGTCGCCAGCAAGCAGCTGGGGAAGCTCAGCGTCGGAAAGAATGCCCTCGCCGCCAAGAGCGCCGCCATGTTTACCGACCTGTCGGGAACGCAGGTGATCGCGAACTCCGTGCTGTTCGACGGCGGTGCCTTTTTCCTACGCTCCAATGGCGTCTTGACCGATCTCCGATGGGGCGATCTCGGCTATTGCTATGCGCAGCAGCGCCCGTGGGGTGGCGACTGCGACGGCATCGTCATGAGCGGCGTGCGCTACGACAGCCCGGCCTTCGCCGGCTTCTCGACATCGGCGAGTTGGGGTGAGGACAACGACTGGGAGATCGCAGGCCGCTACGCCGGTGACATCGGCGGCTTCAAGCTTGCGTTCGGCATCGGCTACTCCGTCAACACTGACGTCAATACGCAACCCCCGCCCGTTTCGACGACGAAGGATTCAAGGTTCTTTCAGGCAGGCGGCTACGCACAGCACCTGGCCAGCGGCTTGTTCCTTCATGCCGCCTACGGCTCGGAAGACAATAACGGCGAGCACACGCTGTCGGGCTTCACCGAGCCCAACTCGCACCAGTGGTACGTGAAGGGCGGCATCCGCCGTCAATGGCTGACGCTCGGCCCCACTGTGATCTACGGCGAGTACAGCACTTACAACGATCAGCTGTCACCCGCAGCATTGGCCCCGGGCGCCACATCCAGCGAATTCGAGCGCTTCGGGCTGGGCTTCGTGCAGGAAATCGACGCTGCCGCAATGTCGCTCTGGATCAAATACCGCGAACATCACGCCGACATAGTCGGCGCCTCGTTGGGTGACATCGACGACTTCCGTTACGTCTCCACGGGCGCGCTGATCAATTTCTAGCTCTGCCGCCCGCGCCCGACATGGCAGCTCGGCTGAAATGCGGCCACTTGGTTCTGCTCAGCAATTTCGGGGAGTGGTGACTGCGCTGTTGCTCCAAGAGCACGTGGTTGCCACACTAGCGGTAACCGTTCACCTCGCGCTTGATTCCCTACCGAAGCGGTATAGAAATAATCTCCGCCAGTAATAGGCGGCTCTATTCGTATCGCGTTGGGGGATAAATGTACTCGCGTCCGTGGGCCGGTTTTGCCGCGTGGATTTTCGTGTCCGTAGCTGTGTTTTCTTCGGCCGCTCAATCACAACAAACGCAGCCCCCCCCAGCGGCCTCCGCCACTGCGCCCGCTGTCCCGCTGCCGACCCTGACGGTCGAAAGCAAACAGGCCACTCCGAAAAAGTCGGCGGCCAAGAAAAGCGCATCCAAGGCCCCGGCGTCGAAGACGGTGGATCCAGCGCCAGCGCCGAAGACCGTCTCCTCGAACCCTAATTCGGCTATTTATCCGCCCGCTCCGTATGCGGGTGGCCAAGTGGCCACTGGCGGGCAGCTCGGTATGCTGGGTAATCGCAGCGTACTAGATGCGCCCTTCAATCAGACCAGTTACACCGCTCAGACTCTCCAGGATCAGCAAGCACGCTCGATCACCGACGTTCTTTACAACGATCCATCGGCCGGCGCCGGCCTGCCCCGCAATGCAAGTCGCGAGCAGCCATTCATCCGTGGCTTGCCGCTGACCGATGGAGACATCGCTATCAACGGCCTCGCAGGCCTCACCGGTAACAACACTTTTTCGATCATAGAAGGACCGAACGCGTCGAGGTCCTCAAAGGCGTCAGCGCACTTGTGAACGGTATGTCGGCGGCCTCCGGCGTTGGCGGGAGCGTCAACCTCATAACAAAGCAGGCTACGGACCAACCACTAACCGAGATAACCACGTCTTACGCCTCGACATCGCAGTTCGGCAGTCACCTCGACTTCGGACGCCGCTACGGATCGGAGAAGGAATTAGGCTTCCGATTCAATGGAGCGTACCGCGATGGCACCGTCGAGATCGATCGCCAGGACCAAGAGATCGGGCTTGCCGCACTTAACGTCGACTACCGTGGTGAGAGCGTTCGCCTCTCGGCAGATTTCGACTACGCCGCTACGAACAATTCGCCAGGCGGGGCTCGCCTAACGGTCGGGCCGGGGCTCTTGCCTGCCGTCCCGGACGGGACCACCAATTACCTGCCTTCCTGGTCCTACGTCGACACCAACACCAGCCTCGCCATGGTTCGGGGCGAAGTCGATTTGACGAAAAACATCACGGCATACGCCGCTATCGGCGCATCAGATGCCGAGACCTCGCAGCTGCTCACCAATTTCCGGTTTTTGAGTGCAGCCGGCGATATCCGGGCCACGCCCTTTATTCAACCACTGGATCGAATGGCAGTATCCGGCCAAGCAGGCATCCGTGCCTCGCTTGACACGGGACCGATCGATCATGCGATCAGCATCGATGCATCAGCAAATTCGAACGAGACGAAGCTGGGCAACATCACCAGTGCGACACCCATCTTTTCGAATATTTACAATCCGGTGTTTGGGCCATCCCCCGGGCTGCCAAAGCCCAAGCTGGCGAAGAACAACACGGCCGATCTGGAAAGCTACGGCTTTGCCGACACCATTTCCATCCTCGACAAGCGCATCCAGTTTACCGCCGGCATTCGCCGCCAAAGCATCGTCGCCGACACCTTCGACTTGAGCACCGGCGCTCTTGCCACGCACTATGACACGGCGAAATGGACACCTGCGTACATGCTGGTTGTTAAGCCGTGGAGAAACGTCTCCCTCTACGCCAACAAGGCAGAAGGACTGCTTCAGGGAGACCTCGTCGGGACCGGGTTCACCAATACCGGGGAGGCGTTCCCTCCCTATTTGGCTAAACAGCGCGAAGTAGGCGTCAAGGTGGATTGGGGCACGCTCACCACGACTCTCGCCGCGTTCGAAATCACCCAGCCGTTCCTGATATCCGTCCAGCAGCAGGGACAGCCTCTTCCGACGGCGCTTCCTGGAGGAGAGCAGCGCAATCGCGGCCTTGAGTTCAACGTCTTCGGCGAGCTGACGCGCGACACACGGCTCCTCGGCGGCTTCATGCTCATGGACGCCGAATATATTCGATCCCAAGACGGTCTCGTCGACGGCAACCGGGCATACGGCGTGCCCGAGGTTCAGGTGAATCTTGGCGGCGAGTGGGACGCGTCGTTCATGCGCGGTCTAACGCTCACGGGCCGAATGATCTACACGGGCGAGACATTTGCTGACTCCGCCAATCTCGTGCCGGTCGACGCATGGACGCGCGTGGACTTGGGTGCTCGCTACCTTTTGCAGACTGCGTGGCTCAAGGACCCAACCGTAATCCGCTTGGCGGTGGAGAACGTCTTCGACAAGGATTTCTGGGCCGCCGAAATCTCTCGCGATAGCCAAGTCTACCTCGGAGCCCCGCGCACCTATCTGCTGTCAGCAACTTCCAAGTTCTGATAAGCCTGCAAAAGCGGCGACCGCTAGTCTGCCGCAAATAATGCACCGCCGGAGATGCCAGGTTACGCGCACTATTCACGGCGATGCACCGTTGCGTGGGACTGACAATAGCGGCCTTTCTGGTGATCGCTGGCGTCACCGGAGCCGCCATCTCATGGGACCATGAGCTCGACGAGCTGCTGAATTCCCATTTGACGGTTAGCGGCTCCTGGGCAGCATTGCAGTCCTCTCGATGCTCGACTGCTTCGTTGGCTTTTATCTGACGCTGCCTGCACGCAGGGCTGAGCGTGCAGAGCGCCCTCCCAGCGTCCGCCGCCAACGCGGAAAAAGTTGGTGGGAGCGCTGGTCGCCAGCTTGGAGAATTAAAACTTCAGGCTGCCTTTACCGGGTCAACTTCGATGTCCATCGCGCTTTTGAGCTGTGGACTTGGGGACTTCTTTTCATCCTCGCCTTTACGGCCTTTTCGCTGAACCTATATCGGGAGGTGTTCTACCCGCTGATGTCGATGGTTTCGGTGGTAACGTCAACGCCCTTCAACGAGCGTAAACCGGTCGACAAGAACAACCCGATAGAACCGGTCATCAGCTATAGCGACATCCTCGCTAGAGCACGCGACGAGGGCTCAAAACGCGGATGGCGCGAGCCGGTGGGTGCGATCTCCTACAGCCCAAATTTTGGCATCTACCAAGCTAGGTATTTTTTCCCCGGCAAGGACCACGGGACAGCAGGCGTGGGTCCAACTCGACTTTATTTCGACAGCATGGATGGCATGCTGCTCGGCGAGCGTGTTCCTTGGTCAGGGACCGCTGCCGACATTTTCGTCCAAGCTCAGTTTCCGCTGCACTCGGGCCGCATACTTGGCTTGCCAGGACGTATCCTCATTTCTGTGATGGGTCGTAGCGGCGATCTCGATCACCGGCGTCGTCGTTTGGTGGAGAAAGCGCCGCGCCAGAGTTGTACGCCGCCGCAGCGCGCCGTTCGGACACGCTATGCCTGCGGAGTGAGGTGGATTCCAGTTCGCCGCGAGAGTTGCGCGGATGGCAACGGAGAAAGAAGCGACCCACTACACGCGGGAGGCGCACCCGCAAGAAGCTCGCGGCATCGTGCCAAGCCGATGATTGAGGTGGTGAATTTGAAAGGCTGGTGCCCAGGGCTGGAATTGAACCAGCGACACCGTGATTTTCAGTCACGTGCTCTACCAACTGAGCTACCTGGGCATTGCTCCGCGCGGCGATCCCTCGGCGTCAGAGCCCGGCCGTTATAGTGAGCCCCCTGGCGCCTGTCCAGCGCTTAACGAGGCCCTGCGCGAAAGGAATTTCCGGCTGCGATTTCAACGCTTAGGAACGAGATGCCGAGCCCCTCAACGCTCCTCGTCCTCCCCCCGCCGCTCCCGGCTATCGCCGCTAAGCCCCGGCTCGTCGCCATCCTCGTCGGCCTCGACCTGACCGCCCGCAATGGCGTAGCCGTCGCCCAGCCAGCGGCCGAGATCGACATCCCTGCACCGCCGGGAGCAGAACGGCCGGAAATTCTGCTCCGTCTTCTCGCCGCAGATGGGACAGCGGCCATAGCCACCGGTCGGACGATCATCAGCCATCGCACGCAACTCCCTGAGCGCGCCGGATCAGGTCGGGTCGATCTCAGCCGCCCGCACCCAGGAGAAGTGGATGGGGACGCCCTCACCCACCAGCATCGTCACCACCTCGGTCAGTGGCAGCCCGACGACGCTCGTATAGGAGCCGACGATCTTCTGCACGAAGCAGCCGGCGAGCCCCTGAATCGCATACCCGCCCGCCTTGCCGCGCCATTCGCGCGAGGCGATGTAGGCCTCGATCTCCTCACGGGTGAGATGTTTGAGGCGCACGCGTGTGTCGACGATCTTGGCTTTAACGCGATCATCCGGCGTGATGAGGCACACGCTGGTCAGCACCCGATGTGCACGCCCCGAGAGAAGCTGCAGGCAGTTCGCCGCCTCCTCGATGTTCGACGGCTTCATCAGGATGCGCCGGCCGACGGCCACCACCGTGTCCGCCGCTAGCACGTAGGCCGAGGCGATCTCCTTGTCGTTGGAGATCTGGTCGCGCGCCGTTTCCGCCTTCGCGCGGGCGATGCGCGCCGCATAGGCGCGAGGCATCTCACCACGCCGCGCCGATTCATCGATCGAGGACGGACGCAACGCATCGGGCTCAATGCCGACCTGCGACAGCAGCATCAGCCGGCGCGGACTGGCGCTCGCCAGCACCAGCGTCGGACGGGCGGCGTGCTGCTCCGATTGCCCAGCGTTCTCACGCGCCAGAGCGCGGCGCAGGGTCTCCCGCCGAGGGGTATCGGTCCGGTTCAATGCAGTAAGTAAGGCGGCCTTGGCGATCATCGAAACGTCACCTTGGAGAATTTTCGATAGGATTCTGGGTGGCTGTTACGGCCGGTACTGGCGGGAGCGCGCCGTTTCGCCAAAGAGTGGCCAACGGGCTGCTTTTCACAGTTGCTGACGCACTAATACGGGGCATTCCGACATTGCAGAGGCGGCTTCGGAAAAGCAAGAGGCCAATCGGCCGTTGCCAGACCGGGGTCTTTCCACGATAAATCGCCCGAAGACGGGGCCGAAAGGGCTTCTACCATGATTGCCAAGTCCGCGATTGTAGATCTGCTCGGCCGCACGGCCCTTTTCGGCTCGCTGGACGAAGCGGAACGCCGCACCATCGCCGATGAGATGCGTGAGGCCAATTTCGATCCGAGCCAGGTCATCTTCGCGCGCGGCGACGCCGGGCGTGAGATCTACCTCGTCGTATCCGGCCGCGTGCGCATATCGGTGCTGACCGCCGAAGGACGCGAGCTATCGTTCGCCCACGCGGAACCCGGAGCCATCTTCGGCGAGATAGCAATGCTGGACGGCGGCCCGCGCTCCGCTGACGCCACGGCCGTGGGCAAGGTCAGTGCGCTCAGCCTGTCGAAGCCGGCATTCAAGCGCCTGATGGAAACCGAGCCGCACGTTGCTGAAGCAGCCGTGCGCTTCCTGTGCTCGCGCATCCGCGAGGCCGACCAGCAGCTGGAAGCCATCGCCCTCTATCCGATTGAAGGCCGGCTCGCCCGTTTCTTCCTTGCCGCCGCACGCGCCAAGTCGCCGGGCAGCTCGGAAGGCCGGATCACCATCGAGTTGCCGATGTCGCAGAGCGAACTCGCCCTGCTCATTGGCGCCAGCCGGCCAAAGGTCAACACTGCGCTATCCATGTTGGAAGCCAGTGGCGCCCTTGAGCGCAGCGGCACACGTATTATCTGCGACCTTGAGGAGCTGCAGGCAATTGCCGGCGCCGAATAAGGATGCAGGAAACATCGGATCGCTTCCGGTCTGCTGAGCCGTCGGGCGCACAGCGCCTGCGCAGCCGCGCCCGTGCACTCCTCACGCAAGCAGCATCGGTTCTGGGAACGGGTAGAAAGTACCTCGTCGTCCTGCTGCGCCCGGTCTTCGACAACGCCCCCATGCGCTGGCTGCGCGCCGGTGGTCGTCGCCTCGCCGCGGCCGGCACCGCCGGCTACCCGCCGGACGTCAGGCGGCGCCTGAAGATCCTCAACGTCATGTGCTACCTCATCGCCTCGACGACACTGCTCTACGCGGTGCAGCAGGCGGCGACCGACTACACCGAATTCGCGCCAATGGTGCATCTCAACTTGGCGATCGTCGCGCTGGCGCTTCTGGTTCCGTTCGCGCATCGCATCAACGACATCGCCGGCGGACTTCTTCTTGTCGGTGTAGAGTTTGCTGCTCTCATCGGCTTTGCCAGCTTCTTCAGCCGCGAAGGCGGCGGCCACCTGCAATATTTCATCGCCGCAGCCGCAGCCTTCGTGATCTTCGGCCTGGAGCGCATCTGGCTTGTCGGCGGCGTCATCCTGCTCGCCGTCGTGCTGCATCTTTACGTCTGGTACGCGTTCCCCATCGTCGGTCCGGTCACGCCCGATCGCCAGGCGATGATGGATTCCCTCTATACGCAGGGCGCCATCACAACGTTCGCGCTCATCGGCGCATCCGTCTACTACGCCTTCAGCCTCGCCGAGCAGGCGAAAGCCGAGACGGATGCCGTGCTCCGCAACGTCCTCCCCGATTCCATCGTCGAACGGCTGAAGGCCAACCCCGGATCGCTCGTCGCCGACGCCATCGACGACGCTTCGGTGATGTTCGCGGACATCTCTGGCTTCGTCGCTCTGGCGCGCCGCTTGGGCGCCCATGCGACCGTCGACATGCTCAGCCGCATCGTCTCCGAGTTCGATGCGCTCGCTGTTCGCCACGGCGTCGAGAAGATCAAGACCATCGGTGATGCCTACATGGTCGTCGCCGGTCTGCCCGAGCCGGCCCCCGACCACGTCACCCGCTTGGCCCGCATGGGGCTCGACATGCTCGCCACCGTCGAACGGCTGCGTGCCGAAAACGGCATCGCCATCAGCCTGCGCATCGGCATGGCCTCGGGCCCCATGATGGCCGGCGTCATCGGCACCAAGAAGTTCAGTTACGACGTCTGGGGCGATCCGGTGAACCTCGCCAGTCGTCTCGAAGGCCAGTCCGTCCCCGGCCGAATCCTTATCTGCCCCAGCTGCCGCGCGAAGCTCGGCGAAGGTTTTATCTACGAGGCGCGCAGCCCGCTCGAAATCAAGGGTATCGGCGCCCAGGAAGCGTGGTTCCTGCTCGGCGAGAAAGGCCCCGACGATATGGTCACACCGTCGGACCACCCTCGAACCCGAACCGCTTCCTGATCCGCTCGAACAGCTGGTTGCGCACGCCGCGATAGTGCATGAGCGCCTGCTCGCGCGTGCCGTAGTCTGTCATCGCGGTGGCATCCATTGTCGGCCAGTATTCGACGTCGACCGCCATCGTCCGCGTCAGTTCCAGCGCCTGGTGGTGCGCCTCCGGCGACAGCGTCACGATCAGATCGAACGAGGTGTCGTTGAGATCGCGCAGCGTGTTCGGCGTATGCTGCGACACGTCGATGCCTATCTCGTCCATCACCGCCGTCACGAACGGGTCCGTGGTCCCGGCCCGAACGCCTGCCGAGGTGACGTAGGCGCGCTTGCCTGCGAGGTGCCGCAGAATTGCCGCCCCCATGACCGAGCGCACCGCGTTCGTCGTGCAGGCGAACAGGACCGCCCCTGGAAGCTCGCGGGATGCTGGCGGCGCCCCAGCCGGGGGCGCCAACGTCGAGCCGCTCGCGACGTCGCGAGACATGGCGCTACCCCTTCCAGTGCAGCGCGCAGATCAGCGTGAACAGCCGGCGTGCAGTGTCGAGATCCACCGTGATCTTGCCGGCGAGCCGTTCCAGCACAGTGCGGCTGCCTTCGTCGTGCAGCCCGCGGCGCCCCATGTCGATCGCCTGAATGCGCGACGGCGGCGCGGTGCGCACCGCCTCATAGTAGCTTTCGCAGATCAGGAAATAGTCTTTCATGATGCGCTTCAAGGGCGTCAGCGACAGCATGTGCGTCACGAGCAGCACGTCGGCTTCGTTGCTCACCGCCAGCACCAGCCGGTCCTCGACAATCCCGAGGTTCAGCTTGTAGGGGCCGTCGTCACGACCATCGATCGCGAACGAATTGCCTTCGAGAATGTCGAAGATCGCGACTTCCCGCTCGTGCTCGATGTTCGAGTTGCTCGTCGCCGTCGACTTCTCGTCGAGCGTAATCGCTACGAGCCTCGATTTCGGGGGTGGGGCCGCGGCATCGGCTTCACTCATGATTGCGGCCCGGACGTTTCGAGACGGATTTCAGCCGATATCCGGTGTGCTTCGAGACCCTCGGCCCGCGCCAGCGCCATCGCCGGTGGCGCGAGTGCCGCCAGCGCCTTCGCGTCGAGCTTCAGCAGCGAGGTGCGTTTCATGAAGTCGAGCACCCCGAGGCCTGAGGAGAAACGCGCCGTGCGCGACGTCGGCAGCACGTGGTTCGAACCGGCGATGTAGTCGCCGATCATCTCCGGTGTCTGGGAGCCGAGGAAGATCGCGCCCGCATTTCGGATGCGATCGCTCAAGCCTTCAGCGTCCTGCGTCGCGATCTCCAGATGCTCGGCCGCGATCCGGTCGGCCAGCGCCGGCGCCTCGTCGAGCGATTGCAGCTCGATGATCGCACCGAACACATTCCAGCTCTCGCCCGCGATATTGCCGCGCGGCAGGGTTTGCAGCTGCCGCGCCACCGCCGCCTCGACGGCCTGGCCGAAGCCGGCATCGTCGGTCATCAGGATAGACTGTGCCGCCGTGTCGTGCTCGGCCTGAGCCAAGAGATCCGCCGCGATCCACTCGGGATTGTTGTGCCTGTCGGCGATCACGAGAACCTCCGACGGCCCCGCGATGCTGTCGATCCCCACCGTACCGAACACCAGACGCTTGGCTGCAGCGACATATGCGTTGCCAGGGCCGACGATCTTCACCACCGGCGCGATCGTTTCCGTGCCGTACGCCAGCGCGCCGACGGCTTGCGCCCCGCCGATGCGATACACCTCTTCCACGCCCGCGAGCTGCGCCGCCGCCAGCACCAGCGGATTGAGCTCGCCGTTCGGCGACGGCACCACCATGACGATGCGCGGCACACCCGCGACCTTCGCCGGGATGGCATTCATCAACACCGAGCTGGGATAGGACGCGAGCCCACCCGGCACATAAAGGCCGACGGATTCAACCGCTGTCCAGCGCCAGCCTAGCTCTACGCCCAGCACATCCGTATAGCGCTCGTTCATCGGCAGCTGCCGCTGGTGATGCTCGGCGATGCGATCCGCCGCGAGCTGCAGCGCATCTAGAGTTTCGGCACTGCACTTGTCGCGCGCCGCAGCCATCTCGGCCTTGCTGACGCGCACCCCGACCTTCTCCAGGTCGACACGGTCGAACTTCTTCGACAGCTCGATCAGCGCCGCATCGCCCCGCGCGCGCACATCGGCGAGAATGGCAGCCACTGCATCGCCGACGTCCTGCGACGCCTCGCGCTTCTCACCGAGGAATTCAGCGAAAGCCGCTTCGAAGCCGGGATCGCGCGTCTGCAGCCGCTTGGGCATGTCGTCATCGGCCGGACGGCCGTCTCCTTGAGGATATTTCGTTCAGTCGTCGATCGCGTGCGCCGGCTTGGTGCGCGCGCCCCACGCGGCGCCGAGGTCTCGCAGCTCCGCCTCGATGCATTCGACCTCAAGGCGCACCGCCGCGCCACCCGCGAAATGCAGCGTCACGGCACCCGACGGCTCATCACCCGCTTCGAACGTCACTGCCAGCAGCGCCAGTACTTGCTCCTTGTGTTGCAGATCCAGCCCCTGCACGCGCGCCGCCTTGACTCGTTCGAAGCGCAGTCCCGCCCGACGGCGCTGGAAATCGCAGTTCGCCTCGCTGACCGCGCCTTCCCAGTCGAAGCGATTGATGATCGCCGCAAATCGCATGTCCGGCTGTACGAACGCCATGTCACCCACGCGCATCACCGCGTCCTGCAGATGGCACGACAGCACCGACAGATCCTCCGGATCGAGCGCGATCAGCTTTAGGTCTTCCATGCCGGTTCCGGGGCCTCGGGGGAGAATTCGGCGACAAGCTTCAATGAGTTGATAGCGGTGCTGCCGCAACCGCGCAACCGGCGGGGGCCTAAGGGCGCCGAGCCGGCTCCGGCATCTGCTTGTTGGCAACCGTAAACGGTGCCTAGAGTCCCAGCCGACGCAGCCAGCGCAAAAACGGGAGTTCCGCCATGGAGAACGAAAAGTTCAACCTATCGCTTCGCCGCTTTCTGAAAGAAGTCGGAATTTCATCCCAGCACGAGATCGAGCGGCTGGTCCGCGAAGAGGACCTCGCAGGCCGCGGCAAACTGCACGTTCGAGTGGTGTTGACTGCCGAGGGCACCGACCTGCGCCATCAAGTCGACGGCGTGATCGAGCTTGAATAGCTACCGGTTGAGGCTGTGCGCCGAAGTCCCGGCGGGCGCGGTGCGCAAGGAATATTCATAAGCCCCGCGCGCGAAGGCAGCGATGCCGACGGCACAGACCAAAAGCGCGGCCATCATTGCGACTTTGAGTATCTGCGTCTGCATTATCTCGTTGCTCATAAGTCAATCGCACCGGGTGACGGCCTAAGAGCTACGGGAACGAAGCGGCGCCGGCTGTTCCGTCTGAGACAACCACGCGATTTGGCCGAAAGAATGCGCGCACTAAGGCGCGGACAAAAAGAAGCGGGCCCCGCGTTGAGCGGAGCCCGCCGTTCAAGGTTCACGGCCGCGATGACGGAGCGGAAACCGCAGGCCAGACCTCGAACGAAATCGTTCAGCTGGGGTTCATCAGTAGCAGTACTGACGCAGGGTCCAGCCCTTGACCTTGCAGCGCTCGTTGCCGCTTGCGTCCGTGGTGCAGATACGGTTCGGCAGCCGCTGGTATGAACAATAGTAGTTGCCGGCCTGCCCCTCGTAGCCCTTCATCGCCTGATTGAATTGGTAATCCTGCGAATAGAACTCCTTGCCCCCGCCCTTTGCGAAGGCAGCGGAGCCGACGGCCCACACCAGGATGGCGCCGAAGAGGACGACGGCCAGGGTGATCTTCATTGTGGCTCTCCATCGAAACGTCTTGCTTCGATGGACAATAGGCAGAGCCCCTCAGCCCCGCTGTCCCCCACGGAACAGGCGTGGAATTGTCATCCCGGGGCACGTCCCCGGGATCCAGCTATCCGCAACCTCAGGAGCTAGACGCAAGATGGATCCCGGCAATGAGTGCCGGAATGACATTCCTGCTCGCGATTGCAGAATACTTCAGCATGGCAAGCCTAGCTTGCCATGATCGGGGCCCAAGGGGCCCCGCGCCCAATGGCGCGGCCATCAGCTCGCGCTACACTCGGCGCACACAAAGCCTCGCGCCACTCGTGTCAGCCAGTAAGTCGTTCTATCTGCGCTCCGCAGCGCGACAGCTTCTGCTCTAGCTGCTCGAAGCCGCGGTCGAGGTGGTAGACGCGGTTGATCATCGTCTCGCCTTCCGCCATCAGCGCGGCGATGACGAGCGACACCGACGCGCGCAGGTCCGTCGCCATCACCGGCGCCCCCGTGAGGCCCTTCACGCCCTTGATCGTCGCCGTGTCGCCGTGCAGCTGGATGTCCGCGCCGAGGCGCGCCAGCTCCTGCACGTGCATGAAGCGGTTCTCGAAGATCGTTTCCCGGATGACGCTCGTGCCCGTCGCCATCGTCATCAGCGCCATGAACTGCGCCTGTAGGTCGGTGGGAAAGCCGGGGAACGGTTGCGTTTCGACCGATATCGGCTCGATCCCATGCCCGTTGCGCACGATGCGGATGCCGCTGTTCGTCGTGTGCACCTCGGCGCCCGTCTTCGCGAGCGTGTCCAGCGCAGTCTTGAGCAACTCAGGACGCGCGCCTTCCAGCGTGACGTCGCCGCCGGTCGCCGCGACGGCCATCGCGAACGTGCCCGTCTCGATGCGATCGGCCAGAACCGAGTGCACCGCGCCCTCGAGCCGGTCGGCACCCTGAATGCGCAGCGTCGACGTGCCGATGCCGTCGATCTTCGCGCCCATCTTCACGAGGCACTCTGCAACGTCGCCGATCTCCGGCTCGCGCGCCGCGTTCTCGATAACCGTCTCGCCGCGTGCGAGCGCCGAGGCCAGGAGCACGTTGTGCGTCGCGCCGACCGACACCTTGGGGAACACGACGCGTCCGCCGCGCAGGTATCCGCCCTTGGCCTTCGCGAGCACGTAGCCCGCCTCGATCTCGATCTCGGCGCCGAGCTCCTTGAGGCCCATGAGATGCAGGTCGACCGGGCGCGTGCCTATGGCGCAGCCGCCCGGCAGCGACACCTTCGCCTGCCCGCAGCGGGCAAGCAGCGGGCCCAGCACCCAGAAGCTCGCGCGCATGCGCGACACCATCTCGTACGGCGCCACCGTATCGACGATGTCGCGAGCAGAAAGGTGGAATGTTTCGCCGATGTGCTGCGCCGGGCCGGGACGCTTGCCGTCGACCTGCATGTCCACGCCGTGATTGCGCAGGATGCGGGCCAGCAGGGCCACGTCGGCAAGGTTCGGGACGTTCTTCAGCGTCAGCCGGTCCGCAGTCAGCAGGCTGGCGATCATCAGCGGCAGGGCGGCGTTCTTGGCGCCGGAAATCGGGATGGTGCCCTTGAGCTTCTCGCCGCCAACGATCCTGATGCGATCCATCCGATAGCCCCTATTGCGCCGGCTGGTACCGGCAACCTCGACGGAAATG
>CALRVN010000023.1:0-18013 GCA_943371625.1 Hyphomicrobium sp. CS1GBMeth3 | reverse complement strand
ACGCACACCTCACTTGCGACCGGTGATGGGCAACGGTCGCACGCGGGAACGCGGCGGGCATTGGGAAACCCGCCGCGTCAGACGCGCTTACTTCTTCACGCACTTGCTCGATGCGTCGTCCCACTTCATCGTGGTGACCTTCTCGCACGCGGCTTTCGTCTTCGGGGCGTCCTTGGCCATGGCGATGCTCGGGGCGACGGCGCCGAAGGCAATGGCTGCGAGGAGGGCGGCAGTTGTCAGCTTGGACATTTCTTACTCCATCTCTTTTTTAGGGGTGCTTGATCACCACCCAGCCGCGAACCTGCCCGCCGTTCTTTGCCGGCTGCTGGCCCGCTACATACGTTTTTGTAAGGAGCAAGATCGGGAACTTTGTCCCGCAATTGATGTTCCGGCGCGGTGACGCCAAACGGAATGCGATTCAAAATCAGATTGGCCGCGGCCGCCGCTAACTCAGCTCCAGCGGCGATTGCTCCACATCCACTGCTCGGGCGCCTCGCGTATCCACGCCTCGAACTGCTCCTGCATGTGAACCATCGTCCACCGGATGTCTTCGGCCTGATTGGCGGTGCGCGGCACACGCAGCTCTTTCAGCTCGATCTCGAAGCGGCTTTCAGTGCCGATCCGCTTGCAGCGCGACAACCAGATGCGCGCTCCGACGCGGCGCGCGATCATGGCGCCGATAGCCTGCGTGCGCGCATCCTTGCCGAAGAACGGGATCGGCATGCCCGTGCGGTCGTAAAGATCGCAGACGAGGCCAAGCCTCCCGCCGCGCCGGACGAAATCCATGATCGCACGCGCCGTTCTCTGATCGTCGCCGTGATCGCCGACATTGCCGCGGCCGAACAGACCGTCCGGATAGAGATCCTTCCGCTGCTCGCGGATGTAGCGATCGACGTACGGGTTCGTCACCGAACGATAGACAGCTGCCGGATTTGCGCCCGCCCAGGTGAACGGAAGGATCGCGAGCTCCCAGTTGCCCATGTGCAGACTGACGCCGACGGCGGGACCGAGCTTGTCCTTGTAGCGCGTGAAGATGTTCTGGCTGACGATGTCGATCCGCTCCGGCTCTTTTAAGAACCGGTCGATGCGCATCGTTTCGACCATGACCCGGCCGAGGTTCTCCCAATGCGCCAGCGCAATCTCCCGCCGCTCCGCTTCGCTCTTCTCCGGAAAGGCGATGGCGAGATTCTCTAGTGCCCGGTTGTGCCGCTTCGGATTGATCACCGGCGCAAGGCGCCGCCAGAACCACGCCGAGACGGCGGTGGCGAGATTGAGCGGCAGCGCGCGGAAGATGCCGGCGACAAGCCGCACGACGCCATATTCAGCCCGGTACTGGAGGTCGCGTAGGCGGTCCTTGGTGTTCATCGTCCGGGGGTGTCTCGCCTGCTGCAGATGTTCAGCTATTGCCGGGGCTGTTCCGCCCCGTCAAGGCAACAGAGGCTGCAAGCCGCTTTGCGGCTGCATCAGGCGCGGCGTCACGAACGACGGGCTGAGGCCCTCACGGATCGCCATCCGACGCAATGGTCCGATCGCGTGCAGCGCATGCATGCCGAGCCCGCGTAGTGCCTGCACCGGCGTTGCGCGCGACAGCAGCGTCCGATTGAGGATGTCGATGGACCAGACACGCGTGGTGATGTCTGCTCGGCGCATGCGATCGTACGCTACCAGCACGTCCACTGCGCCGATATCGCCGCCGACGGCAATGGCATCGGTAACACAGTCGGCAACGCAGGCAGCATCGCGCAACCCGAGGTTCAATCCCTGCGCGCCGATGGGCGGAATGACATGCACCGCCTCGCCGACGAGCGCTATGCGCTCAGCTCCAGCCGGCGATGCCGACAGCCCCGAAAGGGGGAAGACCCCACGCGGGCCGATCTCGCCGACTGGTCCCAGAAGACCCTGCAGCTGCGCCTCAAGGCGGGCCCGGAATGCTCCTTCGTCTAGTGCAGCAAGGCCCGCGGCCTCGTCCGGTCGCTCGACCCACACGAGGCTCGATGTCGAGCCCGGAGACGGCACGGCGGTGAACGGCCCGGCCGGACGATGAAACTCAGTCGAGATGCCGTGGTGGGGCCGCTGGTGCGCGAAGGTGCAGGTCACGGCGCTCTGTTCGTAGCCCCACGACCGCACGGCAGTTCCCGCCGCCTGGCGGCATAGCGATTGGCGCCCGTCGGCCCCGACGACCAGCCTGGCCGATAGCGTCCGGCCGTCGGCGATGCAGACCTCGACGCTGTCCGGTCCGGGCGACACGCCCGTCACGCCGCCGTCGATCAGTTCGAGGTTTGGCAGCTCCGCAGCGCGCGCCCGCAATGCTTCAACCAGCTTGCTGTTGGGCACGTTGTAGCCGAAGCGCTCCAGCCCTGCCTCGGCCGCGGTAAACGTAACCTCGGGCGCCCGCCACAACGATCCCATGTCGTCGATGATGCGAATGCCATGGATCGGCTCACCCGAGGCCTCGAAAGTGCCTTTCAGGCCGAGGTTTTCCAGCAGCGTGACGGACCCGGCAAACAGTGCCGCCGTGCGCGTATCGCGAGCAGCGGGCGGCGCGCCGATGACCGCGACCTTGAGATCCAGACTGGCCAAGGCGTGTGCCGCTGCTAGGCCCGCAGGCCCCGCGCCGACAACCAGAATGTCGTGGGAAGTGCCGGAGTTCATGACAAGCCAATCCCCTAGGGGGTGATCCACCGCAGCGAAATAACTAGCACTTTCAACGGTCGCGTGGCCATGACGTAACGCACGTTTGTCACAAACTGTCACAAGGCAATTGGTGATTTACGCGCCCAGAATCACTCGCGTATTCGTGGCTCCAGCGAGGCCGTGTCTGCAAGTAAGCGGCGGCTGAGTGGCTGGTCACGTAGTTGCGTTTGTGTGGGTGCAGTTGCGTCGATCGAAGGCCGAGTTGAGGCGTACCTTCGTGGGAGTTGCGTAAATGTTCGGGGGAATGAGTAAGGCGGGATGGGCAACCATCCTCGCGGGCGGCATGATGCTGGGTTCCAGCGTCTCCGCTCAAGCAGCGGATCTGGGCGGCGATTGCTGCGCAGATCTAGAGGAGCGCGTGGCGGAACTCGAGGCTACGACCGCTCGCAAGGGCAACCGCAAGGTCAGCCTTTCGATCAGCGGCTATGTCGACAAGGCCGTGATGTACTGGGACGACGGTCAGGAGAGCAACTCCTACGTCGTAGACAACGATTTTGCGCAGTCGCGCGTGCAGATCGCCGGCAAGGCGAAGATCGCCAAGGGCTGGACCGCCGGTTATCGTCTTGAGATCGGTTTCGACAACGCTTCGTCCGACAGCGTCAGCCAGTTCAGCCATTCTGGCGCCGCGCTCGGCGCGTTCTCTGGAACTGCCGGTGCTCCGAGCTTCATGGAGCTGCGTCAGAACCATTGGTATATCGAGAGCGAGCACCTCGGAAAGGTGTCTGTGGGTCTTCTTTCGGGCGCCCAGGACGACCTCTACAAGTGGGGCAACGTTGGCAAGGCCTATTCGGACGCCGAGCTGCACTACAATGGCAAGTTCTTCTTGAAGCAGTCCGGCTCGACCAACTACACCACCCTGATCTGGGACAACGTCGCCAACAACCTCGATAACTCGCGCGTCAACGCCGTTCGCTACGACACGCCGGAAATCGCCGGTTTCATGGTCTCGGCCTCTTGGGGCGAGGATGACATCTGGGACGTCGCTATCCGCTTCGAAAAGAAGTTCGGCGACATCCACGTCAAGGCCGGCGCCTCTTACTACGACGACAACCAGCCCGCCGCGGTCAACGGCGCGCGTGACGAGGCCAACGACTTCGTTGCCACGTTCGGCATCTCCGACAAGCACTCTGGCCTGTACTTCTACGGTGCCTACGGCCACCGCGACTTCGACGAGCAGCCCGCCGGATTCACCGACAGCGCCAAGTACTATTACGGCCAGGTCGGAATCAACCGTCAGTTGATCGAGCTCGGCAACACCAACTTCCACGTCGACTACGGCCGTTATGACGACTGGGGCGCCGGCTCGGGCTTCGACGTCCTTGCGGCCTCGACCCTCGCCGCCGGCACCAACCCCGCCGGCAGCACGCACACGGTCAAGACCAGCGAAGTTACTCGCTACGGTTTCGGCGTGACGCAGAACATCAAGGCCGCTGAGATGGACGTCTACGCCGTCTTCAACCACTACGAGGCCGACATCACGACCACGACGACGCCGGTCGAGCTCGAGGACTGGTATGCGGTCGCCGCCGGTGCTCGCATTAACTTCTAAGTACTGAAACTCATACGCAACTTAAGGGAGAGCCGCTCTGCCGGGCGGCTCTCTTGCGTTTTCTGCGGCGAATCGGCGGTTAACAGTGGGCAAAATAGGGGAAAATGACCCACACGGTGGATCATGCTATTGTTGATGCCCATGGGCCACATGGCGCCAAGAACACACCTGTGCGGACAATTGTTTACTCCCGCTTAACTGCCCCCAAAACATCCTTGTGTTGATAGGCCCGAGGCAGCATTTTCGCTTCGAGGCAACCGAAGACCTCAGTGGGGTTTGCCATGATCAATAGGTACGTTGTAGCGCTTGCGTTGGCTCTGGCACTTGTGGCCGGTCACGGTGCGTTCGCGTTCCAGGAACAGAAGGGCGCCACCCCGCCGCCCTCACAGGAAGCTGCGCCTGCTCCCGCAGAAGCTGTCCCTGGCGACGCCAAGGCCGCGATCGTCGACGAGTCGGCGCCCAAGGGCGAAACCGGCACCGAGATCCGCATTCCAGGCCTCGGCAAGCTGGGCGTGCTGCCGAAGATGGACTTTGGCCTCGAGCTGCTCTACGGCGCTGCTGAGAACGAGCCTGTCGGCCAGGACCCTGCCGCCAAGCCCGAAGAGGACCTGATGCTCCGGGGCTCGGTCAAGCACCGCTTCTGATCGCGACCCAGTCGAAGGGACGCCGATGTTACCCCTTCGCCTCTCTGATCTCGCAGCTGCAAGTGTCCACCTCTTCACCGCGCTCGGCGCCGTGTGCGGCCTCATGGCCTCGCTGGCTGTCTTCGATAGCGCCTGGGAGCGGATGTTCATCTGGCTCGGCGTCGCGCTCGTCATCGACGCCATCGACGGCACGTTTGCCCGCATGGTGCGCGTCGACCAGCGCCTCCCGCGCTTTTCGGGCGAGCGCCTCGACCTCGTGATCGACTACGTCACCTACGTCTTCGTCCCGGCCCTGGCGCTGGTGCGCGGCGGCTTCCTGGACGGCACCGGAGGTCTCATCGTCGCCTCGCTGATCCTCGTCTCCTCGCTGTACCACTTCTCCGACCTCGCCAGCAAAGGCGACGACTACACCTTCATCGGTTTCCCCGCGATCTGGAACGTCGTGGCGCTCTATCTCTTTGCGCTCGCCCCGCCCGCCTGGTTCAACTACCCCGCGCTCCTGGTCTGCGTCTTCTTCACCTTCATTCCCATCCACTGGGTGCACCCAGTGCGCGTCGAAAAGCTGCGCATCGTCACCGCGATCGTGACGCTCGCGTGGTCCATCGCCGCCATAGCCGCGGTCGCCTATGGCTTCCCCGCGCCGCTATGGGCCCAGATAGTGCTGATCGCCGAGGCGCTCTATTTCATCGCCATGACCGTCGAGCTGTCGCTGCGCGCCCACTTCTGATGCTTAGCCGGTCCGTCGGAACGCATCCCACGCCGGCTGATCGCCGTAGCGCTTGGCCAGAAAGTCGATGAACAGGCGCGTCTTCGCCGCGAGATACCGGTTCGGCGCGTAGACCGCAAAGATGCCCAGCTCCAGCGGCGGATAGGCCGGCAGCACCGTCTGCAAACGCCCCGCCGCGATGTCCGGGCCGATGAGAAACGTTGGCAGCAGGGCAATCCCATTGTCCGCCAGTGCCGCCGCCCGCAGCACCTCGCCGTTGTTGGAACACAGAGCGCCGTTGATGGGCACCGCCAAGGTCTCCGCGCCATGCCGCAGCTGCCAGCGATGCACGCCTGACATGTGCCCGTAGGCGAGGCACTGGTGCCGCGTCAGATCCTGTGGAGACTCCGGCGCTCCGTGCGCACGCAAGTAACCGGGCGAAGCGACCAGCGCCAACCGTGCCGGCGCCAGCCGCCGTGCGATCAGGCTCGAATCCGCCAGCGCGCCGATCCGCACTGTGACGTCCACGCCTTCCTCGAGCGGATCGATGAAGCGATCATTGAGCACCAGCTCCACCCGCAACTCCGGATAGCTGCGCATGAACTCCGCCACCGCATCGCCGAGATAGAGGATGCCGAACGACATCGGCCCGTTGATCTTGAGGATACCGCGCGGCTCATCGTGCAGCCGCGAAATCTGCAGCTCCGTCTCCTCGACATCGGAGAGGATCGAGACGCACCGCTCGTAGTAGGCGCTGCCCGCTTCCGTCGGCGTCACCCGGCGCGTGGTCCGGTCGAGTAGCCGCGCTCCGAGCAGCTGCTCCAGCTCCATCACCGCCTTGCTCACCGCCGACCGCGTCAGCCCAAGCCGCCGTGCGGCCTCCGCGTAGCTCCCCGCGGCGACGACTTTGGCAAAGGCATTCATGGCATCGAGCTTGTCCATTGGTGCCAATATGGAACCAGACAGGTTCAAAGTCGATGAATTGTGCTCCCAAGGGCGACGGGCGATATACGCCCCAACAGGCCGTCACGGCCGCTTTGGATAAGGAGATGCAACATGTTGACCCTTCGCAGAGCCGAGGAGCGCGGCCGCGCCAACTTCGGATGGCTCGACAGCCGCCACAGCTTCTCGTTCGGAAGCTACTTCGACGAGAAGCACATGGGCTTCGGCCCGCTGCGCGTCATAAATGACGATCGCGTTGCCGGCAGCGGTGGATTCCCGACCCATCCGCACGCCGACATGGAGATCGTCTCCTACGTCCTCGAAGGCGCGCTCGAGCACAAGGACAGCCTCGGCACCGGCTCCGTGGTCCGCCCCGGCGACGTGCAGCGGATGTCCGCCGGCTCCGGCGTGCGCCACTCGGAGTTCAACGCCTCCAAGGATGATCCCGTCCACTTCCTTCAGATCTGGATCGTCCCCGAGAAGAGGGGCCTCGCACCGAGCTACGAGCAGAAGACGTTCACCGACGCTGACAAGCGCGGCAAGCTGCGCCTCGTCGGCTCGCGCGACGGACGCGACGGATCGGTGACCATTCACCGCGACGTCGACTTCTACACCACGCTTCTCGGCGACGGAGACAAGGTTGCTCACGAGTTGAAGGCCGGCCGCATCGCCTGGGTCCAGGTGGCGAGCGGCACCGCAACCCTCAACGGCGAGCAGCTCTATCCCGGCGACGGCGTCGCGATCGAGACGGCCCGCAAGCTCGAGATCACGGGCACGTCGCAGTCCGAGGTGCTCGTGTTCGACATGGCGCCTTGACGCCTCGCGCGGCCGGTCACCGCAAGGTGGCCGGCCACTTTTTTCTCCAATCGCATCCGCAAGAGGCAGTCATGACGAAGGTTCTCGTTCTCTACTATTCCAGCTGGGGCCACATCGAGAAGATGGCCACCGCGGTCGCCGAAGGCGCGCGCGAAGCCGGCGCCGAGGTGAGCATTAAGCGCGTTCCCGAGCTTGTTTCAGATGAGGTCGCGCGCCAGTTCGGCTACAAGCTCGATCAGACGGCGCCGATCGCCACCGTCGATGAGCTTCCGAATTACGACGCCATCGTCATCGGCACACCGACGCGCTTCGGCAATATGGCCGCACAGATGAAGAACTTCCTCGATCAGACCGGCGGCCTCTGGGCGCAGGGCAAGCTCATCGGAAAGGTCGGCTCGGTGTTCGCATCGACCGCCACGCAGCACGGCGGCCAGGAGAGCACGATCCTTTCCACGCAGATTGTCCTGCTGCACCAGGGCATGGTGGTGGTTGGACTGCCGTACTCGTTCCAGGGACAGATGGGCGTCGGCGAAGTGACCGGCGGCTCGCCCTATGGCGCCACCACGATCGCGGCCGGCGATGGATCCCGTCAGCCGAGCGACAACGAGCTCGCCGGCGCACGCTATCAGGGACGGCACGTTGCCCAGATTGCCTCTAAGCTTGCCGCCTGAATCGGCAAGCATTTGGGGGATCCATGTCTCCAGCAACATCGGTGGTGCGACCGGAAAGCCGGCCAGATGAAAGGCCGGACGGCCGCGCCATCTCCTCGACGGCAATGCTCGCTTTCGCCGCGGGCTTCGTCGACGTGGTCGGCTTCGTCGCCCTGTTCGGCCTGTTCACGTCCCACGTCACCGGCAACTTCGTGGTCCTCGGTTCGGAGATCGTCTACGCCCAGGCCGGCATGCTCGCCAAGGTGCTGGCGTTGCCGATGTTCGCTGTCGGCGTCGCCTTCACGCGCATCCTGGTTCTCTATCACGAGCGGCGCGGCTGGGCCGCGGCACGCACTCTGCTTCTGATCGAGACCGCCGTCCTCGCCGTCTTCATGCTGAGCGGCGTCGCCGTCTCTCCGGTCAGCGACCCGGACGCCCTCGGTCCCGTGCTCGTCGGCATGGCCGGCGTCTTCGCCATGGCGATCCAGAATGCCGCCAGCAGGCTGGTCTTTGCCGCGCAGGCGCCGACTACGATCATGACCGGCAACTCGACCCAGGTCGTCATTGACCTCATCGACATGAAGCACGTCGACCCGGACATCCGCGCCAAGGCCATCAAGCGACTGCGCCTCATGCTGCCGAGCGTTCTGGCCTTCGCTGCCGGGGCGGTGGCGGGTGCCTATGGTTACCTCTTCGCGTCCTTCTGTGTCTGCTGATCCCGATCGTTGGTCTGCTCGCGGCGACGGTCCTGACGGACTAGCCGCTCCCGCTGCTAAGCAATGCTGATCTTTTTCGTTTGCCCGCCCGGGACGCCTGCCTAGTCTCCCGGCATGCAGAAAACAGCCCCTTCCGCATCCCCCGGGATTAACCACCGCGCCTGGTATCCGTTTGCGTTCGTCGACCGGAACACGCGCACGTTCCGCGTCTCGTTCCGCATCGCAGAGGAAGCGACCTGGGATCATCGCTTCCACGACATGGACGGCAGCGAGATCGGGGTCGATGAGCTGGAACTGCTGCAGGTAGATCACCGCTTCATCCAGTCGAGCTGCGATCACGCGGTCGGCAACAGCAATCTTCGGCTTTCGCCTCCGGCGAACGGCAACGGTGGCGCACCCTTCGCTCTGGCTGGAACGGCTGCCAGCCCGGCCTGAAACTCCGCGCTTCATCTGAACACCGGAATCAAAAGCCCCCACGCAGCGTCCAAGAACTGCGTGGGGGTTTCTCTCCGCTTGCGCGGAGAGACACGGGGACGCTGACCGGCCTCAGCCTGCAGCCATCAGGCGTGGCGCGGAGTGCGGTCCCGGTTCAATCAGACGAACTCCAACTCGGGGCGGCGGACATTGCTGCTTTTCGCCACGCGCGGCTGCTTGCTGCTGCCGTGGTCGAGTGCAGCGCGGTGCGCCGCCTGCGCCGTCGCGAATTTTTTTCCGTCCAGCGCGCGATACGCGCTCAGCGCCGAATGGAACTGGAAGGCGGTTTCGCCGGCTTCACGCACGACGATTCCGACGGCGTCACTGCCGATTTCGATGATGTAGGCCTGTGATGACATGAGCTCACTTGCGCCGGTCTCTGACTGGCGCTCCCTTAGATTGCTTTGATGACGGTTTTTGAAGTTGCGACGGCCTCAGGCCGCGTCGCGCATCAACAGCACATGCAACAGGAGTGGCTCATCGAACCGCGATTGCGCGGCGAGGAAGCGATGATCGTAAGCACGGGGCTTGCCATGTTCTTCTCCTTGGAGCCGAAGCCGTGCGTAGAAACACGGCACCTTAGCGTTTGGTTTCGCGGCGCAATCCTGCTCTGCAAATCACCGCGGCCGGCTACTAGCCGACGAGGACATAAGTGGTGTGCCACCCCCCGATCGTCAAATAAGAAGAAGAGCAATCGTTATGAGGCCAAGCCGAACGGCCGATCGGGCCTGTGCTCAAACTATGATTAATGCCAGGCGGCTCTCAGCGCTTGATGCGAAACTGAATGGGCAGGGAAAAGGTCATCGTCAGGTCGGCGACATCCGGCGGCGGCGCGGGAAACGGACTGGCGCGGCTGAATACCTCGATCGCTTCTCTATCCAGGAGTTCGGATCCCGAACTCTTGTTCAGGTGCGCCGAGATCAGCTTACCTGAGCGGTCAAGCAGGAATGAAATTGTCGCGACGCCCTCGTGGCCTTTCGCACGCGCGTCGCTTGGATACTTTTTATGCTTCTCCAAATGCATCGTCAGAGACTTCTGCCAGCTCAGCGTCGCCTCCGAGGGTTTGGTCGATGCGCCCTGCTTCGGAGCCGCTAGATTCTCTCCCTTCAGCGCGTCGGTGGGCGGGGGCGCCGCTGCCACCGTGGGTATTCCTCCGTCCTGCGCCTTCTGTTCTGGGCGGGGGTCTTCTTTGACCTCCTCGTCATCTACTTCTTCGATTGGCACCTTCTTTTCGACCACGACCTCGGGTTCGGGAGCCAGTGGGGCTTCCTCTACCTTCGGCGTCTCGACTTCTGATTTCTCCTTGATCTCCTCGGTCGGAGCCGCTGCGGCCACGCTATCGATGGCATACGCCCCGATTGCGACCCGGATGTCCTCCGACGGTGGCGCCACCGCAATGGGAGCGATCTCGAGCAGGAACGCGCCCTCGGTCTCGTCCGTCGTGTCTTCTTCCGGCCAGTTGACCACTGCTAAGGCGCCGGCGGCAGCGTGCATCGATACGATCAGCAGGCCGGCGATCAGCCAGCGGCGCATGCGTGCAGACGATCCCTCAAGGAATTCGAGGTGAGCGCTCATGGAGTAGTGGGGCCTGCAGGCTGTTTCGGCGCGGCGGTGGGCGTAGGTGCAGCGGCAGGCCCTGCGGGGACGGAGCCGGGTACGGCCGACGGCGGTCCTTCGAGGCCAACAAGCGCGACCTTGAGGTAGCCGGCGGCGCGGAGCGTATCCATCAGACGCATCAGCTCCCCGTACTGCACCGATTTGTCGGCGCGCAGGAACAAGCGCTTGTTGCGATCGCTGCCGGTCTGCGCATCGAGGGCCGACGCGAGCCCGCCCCACAGCACCATGTCGTTGCCGACGGCGAGCGAAAGGTCCGCCTTCAACGTCACGAACAAAGGTTTGTCCGGCTTCGGCGCCGGTAGCGCGGCCGAAACAGGCAGGTCGACGGGCACGTCGACGGTCGACAGCGGCGCCGCGACCATGAAGATGATCAGCAGCACGAGCATCACGTCGATGAACGGCGTAACGTTGATTTCATGCGACTCCGAAAGGTCGTCGTCCTGTAGTCCCCCGGCCATGAGACTTACTCCGCAGCTCTCATCTCAGGACGCACGCCGCGATCGAAGTCGCGCGACACGAGCCCGAGCACGGCGACCGAAGCATCGCCCACCAGCGCTTTGTAGCCGCTGATGGCGCGCGCGAAGTGATTGTAGATGATCACCGCTGGAATGGCTGCGACGAGGCCGAACGCGGTCGCCAGGAGGGCTTCGGCGATACCGGGCGCGACGATGGCGAGATTGGTCGTCTGCGCCTCGGAAATACCGATGAAGCTGTTCATGATGCCCCACACGGTACCGAACAGGCCAACGAACGGCGCTGTGGAGCCGATGGTTGCCAGCACGCCCGTGCCGCGATTGACATCGCGCCCGGCGGCGAGCTCGACACGCTGCAGCCGCGCCGTGATGCGCTCCTTAATCGCGTACTTGTCGGCGACGTCCCACGATGCCCGCGTCTCGGCAACCGCAGCGCGGATCATCGCGGGCACGGCGCCACGCTTGGAATCGACCAGCGCGCCGGCCTCGGCGAGCGAATTCGCATTGTTGAGTTTGTGCAGTTGATTCCGCAGCCGGCGCTTCACGGCCCAAAGCTCGATCGTCTTCGCCAGCCATACGGTCCACGTCACGACCGATGCGAACAGCAGCCCGATCATCACCGCCTTCACGATGATGTCGGCCTGCATGAACATGCCCCACGGCGACAGGTCGCGCGGCAGCGAGTGGGCAGCCGCGCTCGGCGACGGCGTTGCGACAACGGAAGGCGTCGGCGGAGCCGCGCCGGGAGCCGTCACGTCGTTGGTAGCAGCAGGAGTGGTCGATGGCGAAGCAGGGGGCGCCTGACCGGTCATCAGCGTCGCGGGATCGGGCGGCGCCGCGTTCGGAGTAGCGTCGGCGGCCGGGGGTGAAGCCGTTGGAGCCGGCGTTGCGGCGGCCGGGGCATCGGATGCGGCACCAGCGGGGGCAGCGGGCGGCGTGGCGGGGGCGGCTTCCGCCGCCGGTGGCGCGGCGGGGGAGGGGGTCGTCGCCGCCTCTTGCGCATGTGCTACGGAAAGCGATGCGCAGGCCAAAGCGAGCGCAAGTCCCGCTAGTTTAGACGGGTTCAAAAGTCCGAAGTGACTATTCTTCATAGCGGTGAATTCTGTCCTGGCCGCACCCCACGGGTTCATAGGTGATACCTTACTTTGCATGTCAAGTTTGAATTGAATTGCGCGGCGATCGGTCAGTGCAAGCGCAGGGGAATATCCACGCCGCCGTTCAAAGCAAAAAGAGGTGGCACAACTCGGGCGAAGCCGTCGGCCTAATCGCGAAATGCCTAACGTTCAAAGCTTTGACCGCGCCTCTTGGCGGAGGACCGCCGCGTGCTATCTATTGGCCATGACCGACAAACCGATGCCCGACGATGAAGCCGGCTGGCGCAAGAACCTGACGCCGGAGCAATACCGTGTGCTGCGCCAGAAGGGCACCGAAGCCCCGTTCACCGGGAAGTACCTGAATACAGACGCCGACGGAACATTCACGTGCGCGGCGTGCGGCAACCCGTTGTTCGCATCCGACGCGAAGTTCGACTCCGGCACGGGCTGGCCCTCGTTCGACGAGGCGATCCCGGGCGCGGTCGAATACCACACCGATGCTTCGCACGGCATGGTCCGCACCGAGATCACTTGCGCCCGCTGCGGCTCCCACCTCGGACACGTCTTCGATGATGGTCCGACGGCAAGCGGTAAGCGCTATTGCATCAACTCGGTCTGCCTGAACCTCGACGAGAAGTCCTAAGGGTCCGCGGCCGATCAGTCGCCGCTCCGCGCGGGCAGATGCGCGAGCGGAATGCGCACAGTGATGTGGCAACCCTGCTCCGGCGTCAGGATACTCACCGTCGCGCCCCAGGCCTCCGCGACATCGCTGACGATCGCCAGTCCGAGCCCCGCCGAACCCGATGAATCGAGCCGGCCCCCGCGCTTCAGTGCTTCTTCGGCTCGGCCGGCCGCTATTCCCGGGCCGTCGTCGATCACCGCCAGAACGATCACGCCGTCGGAAATCCTCGCGCCCACCGTGACGGTCTCGCGCGCATGACGCGCAGCGTTCTCAACGAGATTGCCGAGCACCTCGGTCAGATCCTCCGCATCGATCCGCGCCATGAGGCCGGCAGGAACATCGATGTTCCACGCCAGCCTCCGCCCCTCCGGCGTGCGCTCGATGACCCGCACCACGCGCTGCGCCACCGCCTCGACGTTGGCGCTTGCGTTAGCGGCATTGGCGCCACTGCGCGCCCGCGTCAGCTCGCGCTCGACGTGACGGCTCATGGTCGCGGCGATAGACTCGATATCGGCGGCGAGTTCGGTCTCGCCCTTGTCCTTCAGCCGTTGCGCGTCATCGCTGAGAAGCTGCAGCGGAGTCTTCAATCCGTGTGCGAGGTCGCCGGCCCGCGTGCGCGCCTTTTCGATCTGGCGCTCGCGTGCGCCAAGCAACCTATCGATCTCGGTAGCGAGCGGCAGCAGCTCTTCCGGAAAGTCTGAGCCGAGCCGCGTTGCCGCGCCCGAGGCGACATCGCCGAGCTTCTGCCGCACAGCCGCTAACGGCCTGAGGCCGATGGTCACCTGGGCCCAGGCGGCTGCCATCAACAACGCCGCCAGCACACCCAGCAGCGGCACGACGGCGGCGGCAAAGCCGCGCGCGGCAGCGTTGATCGTTGCATCGTTGATGGCGGCCGCAACCCGCGCAGTCGCGCCGCCGAGCCGAGCGGGAAGCTCGACGCGCCGCTGGACCAGATGCAGCACCTGATTGTCCGGACCAGCCAGCTCGTACTCGTGCAGCGTATCGTCGACGCCCGCTTCTGCCGGAAGCGCGATCTCGAAGTCCCACAGTGAGCGCGACCGCAGCACTGGCCCTGACGGCTCGATGTTCACCTGCCAGTAGAGGCCCGACAGCGGCCGCTGGAACCGCGGATCGCCCGGTGCGCGCTCGACCGTGAGCCCGCCCGCCGGACCGACGTCGATGCCGGCGATCAGCCGGTCGATGTACGTGGCGAGTTCGGTATTGATCCAGCGCTCGACGTGACGCTCGAAGAGATAGGTGAGCGCGCCCGCCGACAGGGCGAGCGCAGCCAGAATAAAGATCGCGGCACCCGCAAGCAGACGTAAGCGGAGCGAGCCGAGGCTCATGCGGACGTATCACCGATGATGTAGCCGAAGCCGCGGCGTGTCTCGATGCCGCCGGCGCCGAGCTTCTTACGCAAGCGCATGATCAGCGCCTCCAGCGCGTTGGCATTGCGTGCATCGTCATCGCCGTAGAGGTGCTCGATCAGCTCGTGCGGCGGCACCACGCGTCCCTTGTGATGCATCAGGTAGGCGACGAGCCGGTACTCCAGTGGAGAAGCTTGCACCGGCAGACCCGCCGCCAGAACGCGCATCTGCCGCGTATCAAGGGAGAGATTGCCGGCCTCGATCACCGCGCTCGCCTGACCGACGGAGCGACGAATGAGCGCCCGCGCCCGTGCAACCAGCTCCTCGGTTCGAAATGGCTTGGCGAGATAGTCGTCGGCTCCGGCGTCTATGCCCTCGACCCTCTCCGGCCACGACCCGCGTGCCGTCAGCACCAGCGCCGGCATGTTGCGGCCCGCTGCGCGCCAGCGCTTCAGAACAGCGAGGCCGTCGAGCTTCGGCAGGCCGAGATCCAGGACCACGAGATCGTAGGACTCGGTGTCACCGCGGAACCAGGCATCCTCACCGTCACCGGACACGTCGCAGATGTAGCCTGCAGCGGCGAGCGCGCTCTCGATGCTGGCTGCGATGCGCGGCTCGTCATCGACGATAAGTATCCGCATTAGTCGTCGTCCTCGACCTTGAGAATCTTGCCGCTCTTCGCGTCGGCCTCCACCTCGACGACACGCCCGTTCGCGCCGAGGATCTTCAGGTCATAGACGTAGGCGCCATCCTCGAGCTCGAGTTCCACCTCGAGAAGCTGGCCTGGCACCTTCGCCTTCACAGCCGTAAGGATCTCCTCCAGCGGGCGAACGCGTCCCTCGCTCAGCAATCGCTTGGCAACCTCGGGACCGACGTCATCGTCGGCCCGCGACAGCGAAATGCTCGCCAGCATCGCGATCCCAACGAGAACCGTCCGAATAATGTGATGTGTGAGGATCATGCCGTCAAACTTGGGGCCAAGATGCTGACAATTCCCTGACGCGGCGGGTCAGAGAGGCGTCAGCGCCGCCGGGGCATGGTGTGCGCAACCGGAGCCCACGCCGGTCAACCTTCCAAGGAGATGCAACTATGTACACCAAGATCGCCGCCCCGATCCTCGCGCTTTCGCTCACCGCCGCCACCGCCGCCTATGCCGACCCGGTCAACCGGCTGAATGTGCCGGTCAACCAGTGGCTGAGCCCGGCGCAGATTTCGGAGAAGCTGGCGGCCCAGGGCTACAAGGTCACTGAGATTGAAAGCGACGACGGCGCCTACGAGGTTGATCTCGTCGACAAGAACGGCACCCGCGTCGAGACCCACGTCCATCCGGCGACTGGCGAGCTGCTCGTTGGCTACGACGACTAATTGGCAAGCGGCCGGGGCAACCCGGCCGCAACCGCTTTCACAGTCAGTGACGTCGGCTGACTAGATCCCGGCATACCACTCATAGCCGCGGTCCTCCCAGAAGCCCCCGCGACCGCCTTGGATCATCATGAAGTTCGACACGACCTCGATGCGCTGCACGTACTTGGCGTGCTTGTAGCCGAGCTGCCGTTCGACGCGCAGGCGCAACGGTGCGCCATGCGGAACGGAAAGAGGTGCGCCGTTCATGTCGTAGGCGAGTATCGTCTGCGGATGGAACGCGTCGATGAGGTCGATGCTCTCGTAGTAGTTGCTCGTGGTGCCGAGCTTGTCGGCACAGTGAAACACGAGATAGCGCGCCTCGGGTTTCAAGCCGACGCTCTGAAGCAAGGGCGTCATCTGCGCGCCTGTCCATTTGCCGATCGCGCTCCAGCCCTCGACACAGTCATGGCGTGTGATCTGCGTGCGGGCCGGCAGGCGACGCAACTCTTCCAGGCTGAGCGATGTCGGCCGCTCCACGAGACCATCGATCGTCAGCCGATAGTCGCCGAAGCCCGTCTTGGCCATCGCCTGGTACGCGGGATCCGCCACGCCCGTTGAGCCGTTGGCTTTGAAGTGCTTCGATAGATCCGCTTCAGAATATTCCCGCGCCAGCGACCGCTCGGAGAGAACGAGCCGTTGCACGTTCTTCGTCAATGACTCGGCCTTGTAGAGCAGATCGCGGAACGCGGGCGACTGCGAGAGCTGATCACATCCGCCGAGGACGGCCGCGCCGCCGGCCGCTGCGCCACGGATGAGAAACCCGCGCCGGCTGATCTTTGCGTCCCCGCTCATGGGCGCGGCTCCTCGGGTTCGATTGCGTAGCGGCCGGTGATCATCGAGCGGATGTTGTTGAACGCGCCCGATAGGATGACCATCACGATGTGGACGAGGAAAAAGAGCGTCAAAGCGAACGCGCAGAGGAAGTGGATGGTGCGCGCCGATTGCCGTCCGCCGAACACGTCGAGCAGGAAGGGGAATGCCGCATCCATCGCGGGCGACATGGTGAGGCCGGTAAGGAACACGAGTGGCAGCAGCCCGAAGATCACCGCGAGGTACGCGAGCTTCTGCAACACGTTGTAGCGCTTGGCCTCGTCGCCCTTCGGAAACCGCAGCCTGGCGTGCTCGGAGATCGAATGACCGATGTGCCGGATCTCATCGCGAGACGGCGAGAGATCGCGGCGCACGTGCCCGCTGAGAAACGAATAGGCGAGATAGGCTAGACCGTTGAAGACGAGCAGCCAGGCGAAGAAGAAGTGCCAGCGCCGCCCGGTCGCCAGATCGCGATAGCTGGGCAACGTGATCCATTGCGGAAAACCGCGCGCCTCGATGCGTCCGCTCGGCCCCTGTGACAGCCCGAGCACGCCTGTCGTGTCGAAGGAGAGGCCGCCGACCGTCGTGACGCCGGCATAGCTGCCATCGCTTCGCTCAACCGCATCGAGGCTGAGTACCGCCCGGTCGGGCTCGGAGATCGACCCGAAGTAGAGCGTCGGATGCGCGTTGAAAATCTGCAGCCCGCTCATAAGCAGCACGAGCAGGCAGAGCGCGTTCACCCAATGCGTCAGCCGCACTGCCAGCGAATGGCGGTAGACGATCTCGGGCTGCGGCACGGTAGCCGAGGCGACCATCGCTGCTCCTCTCCGACGATTTGTGCCAACTCTTGCAGAGCGGGATTGGCCCGCATCCTAGGAGTACGAAACCGTGCAGCGAAAGTTACAGCAGCAAGGGCGACAGCCGAGGAGCATTCGCGGCGTTCGGTACGGGACCGTTAACGCCAGAGGCCGAGGTCTTCCCACTTGGCTTCTGGGATCTCCGGCCCGACCTCGTAGGTGAAGGTCAGGGCCTTCATCTGGTCGGGCGTCACATTGCAGGTGAACTTCAGCGCGTACCAATGCGACTTCGCCCGCACCGCTCCGTATTTGCTCGAGACCTGCGTGCCGGTGTAGGCCGCGCGCCCGCCGATGCTCGTTTTCACACGGTCGGTTCCGGGCAGCTTGCGATCCTTGCGGATCGTATCGACGCCTTTGATGATGCACGCCTGATGCGCGCGTTCCTCGGGATCGAGCTTCATGAGCTGAGACTCGATACTACCTGCATTGGCCGCACTAACAGACACCACGGAAAGCGCCGCGGCGAGCCAGAGCTTTAGTCGCATTCGACATCCCCCAACGCCGCCCTTGGCGGGTTC
>CALRVN010000022.1:0-18404 GCA_943371625.1 Hyphomicrobium sp. CS1GBMeth3 | reverse complement strand
ATAAGAGAACGAGGGAATCGCCATATGCGCCGGGCCACGCTGCTACTTGCCGTCCTCGCGGGCCTGGCTATGTCCACGGCAGCCCATGCCGGGAAGGCGTGGGACGAGATCCAGGCCGGCGTCTTTGCCGGACGCACCATCCAGCCCGCCGGCGACATCGTGCAGCTCACAGCGCCGTTCCGTCCGCTCGATCAGCGCGCGGTGCCGATCGACGTCGAGGCGAAGTTCGCCGACGGACGCAGCGTGCGCGGCATCACCCTCATCGTCGACGAGAATCCCTCCCCTGTCGCCGCGCAGTTCGATTTCGGCGGCACGCGCGACCACGTTCGCCTCGCGACCAAGCTGCGCCTCAACGCCGGTACCGACGTGCGCGCCATCGTCGAAGCTTCTGACGGCCAGCTCTACATGGCGGACAAGTTCGTGCGCTTTGCCGGCGGCCAGGCGGCGTGCTCGGCGCCGCCTTCGGGAAGCCCGGAGGAGATCGCGGCGAACATGGGCAAGATGAGCCTCGAGCCGCTGTCGAAGAAGCAGGCCGCGGCGACGGAGATCGAGCCGCGCGCGCGGCTGAAGATCATGCACCCGAACCATACCGGCATGGTGCTCGACCAGCTGACGCTGCTCTACGTGCCGCTGCGGATCATCACCGAGCTTCAGGTCAGCCAGGGTGAAGAGCGCGTGTTCGCGATGAAGGGCTCGATGACCATGGCGCAGGACCCGGTAATCGACTTCGATTATCGCAGCAACGGGGCAACGGCGCTGCACGTCGAAGCGCGCGACAGCGCCGGCGCCAGCTGGGCGCGCAACTTCCCTGTTGGGCAGGGCAGCTGATTTTTCGCACTGTCATCCCGGCACTCGTTGCCGGGATCCAGTTCTACTCTTGAACCCGACCGTGCGGATGGATGGATCCCGGGGACAAGCCCCGGGATGACATGTGCTCCGCGAAAGCCAACAGATGCGACCTACCTGATCGCGGTGATTTCGGCGGTGGAGCCGGCGACGGTGACGGTGTCGCCGACGGACTTGCCCACGAGCTGACGCGCCAGCGGCGAGACGTATGAGATCGAGCCGTGCGCGGGATCGGCCTCGTCCTCGCCCACGATGCGATAGGTCTGCGTGCGCCCGTCGTCGCGCTCGATGGTCACCGTCGATCCGAACTGCACGTGGGCGCTATCCGCCGGTTCGGGTACCAGCTCGGCGCTGGCGAGCCTTGCACTCCAATAGCGCAGGTCGCGCGCGGTCGCGGCAACGATTGCGCGGTCGTCACCCTGCTGCGCGAGAGCGTGCGCCTTGTCGGTGCGCTGCACCTCGGCCTCGATCTGCTTCAGCCCTTCCCGCGTGACGAGGTTGGGATGCTCGGAGATCAGGCGCTCGGGCAGCTCGTCGATGCTGTCCGACTCCTTGACGAAGGCGCGGCTCATTCTTTTCGGTCCTGAGTTGCAGAGGTGGTGGTTGCCGGCTGTGCCCGGCACAGGGAGGGATTATAGCCCCTCCCCATATATAGGTATCCTCAGCGGTGACCGCATTGTTGAGACCCGGTGAAGGGCTTACGTTTCCCGGGACAGTCGAGGAGGCGCGGTGATCGATTTCAACCTCAGCAGCTTCGAGAGGCGTCACCAGAGGGTGGCGACGCGGCTTGCCTTCGCCGAGCGGATGACGATCGCGATCGGCATGAGCCTCATCCTGATCGTGCCGAGCCTCATCATCGGCATCGCCGGCTACATGTATTTCGAGGGTATGGCGCTGATCGATGCGTTTCTCAACGCGTCGATGATCCTCGCCAGCATGGGGCCGGCGGCCGAAATCAAGACGCAGGGCGGCAAGATTTTCGCCGGATTTTACGCGCTCTACTGCGGGCTCGTGGTGGTCATCGCCACGGGGTTCCTGCTGGCGCCGATCTTCCATCGCGTGCTGCACAAATTCCATGTCGAAACCAAGAGCGGGGATGATTGATGCCGGTGCTGCCGGACCTGCCGGCCGCAGAAGCGGCGATCATCGAGATGACGAATGCGTTCCGCGCCGATCACAAGCTGGCGCCGACGCGGCAGAACCCGCAGCTCGCAGCGGCGGCGCGTGCGTACGCCAAGAAGCTGACCGGCTATCAGGGTCTGTCGCACACCGCCGACGGGACGACGCCGTCTGAGCGGGTCAGAAGCGCGGGTTACAAATACTGCCAGGTGGGCGAGAACCTCGCCATGCTGCTCGATACGCGCGGCTTCACGGCAACGGAGTATGCCGGGCGCGCGGTGAAGGGCTGGGAGAACTCGCCCGGACATCGCAAGAACATGCTGCTGCCGTTCGTGACCGAGACGGGCGTGGCGGTGGTGTGCGCGTCTCCGAGCGAGCCGAAGTACATCGCGGTGCAGCTTTTCGCGCGGCCGGAGGCGACGAAGTACAGCTTCAAGGTGCGCAACGAGGCGTCGAAGGCGGTGACGTACGAGTTCAACGGGGAAGCGAACAGCGTGTCGCCGCGCGAGATCATCACGCATACGGCGTGCCTGCCGGGGACGATCGCGTTCGAGGTTGCGGGCAAGGCGGATGCGTCGGCGCGCTATGAGACGCGCGGGGGACAGGTCTATGCGCTGAAGGCGACGTCTGCAGGCGTGACTGTCGAGGTCAGCGGCGGCAAGTAATCTTTAGGCGGCTTCGGCGGCGCGGCGGGTCATGAGCTCGTGAACGCGCACGCGCGCGGACGGCATCGCCCCCTCGCGGGGGATCAGAACGCGCGTCTCCAGAAAATGTCCCGTGAGTTCAAAACCGTCGATGACGTCGGCGAGCGTCGCGGCGCCCTGCCGTCCGCGGGTGAGGAACTGGGGCAGACGCAGCAGGCGGTCCTTGTATTCTTCTCCAGCGGATGCAGACACCGCGCGGCCAGACTTCGGCGAGACGTAGATGAGATTATCGTTTCCGCCGGTCGCGGCGCAGGCGGAGAGATCGAGGCCGTAGCCGAGTTCGTCCAGCAGTGCCAGCTCCCAGCGCACCATCAGCGCCGGCCAGACCTCCGGCTCGTCGAGATAGCCGAGGACGAACAGCGCGACTTCGAACAGCGAAGGATGGGGATCGCGCTCGGGCAGCAGCCGCGACAGCGCGCACAAGGACGAGAGCCCCGCGAGCGCCAGGGGATCGTCCATCGACTGGGCGGCATAGCCTTTGTGCAGCTCGACCAGCACATGGCCGAGGTGCTCGGCAAGCCGCGCCTTCCAGGTTGCATCGACGTGGTTGCCGGTCTGCAGCACGGGTCGCAGCTTGCGGGAGCGTCCGCCGTGCACGAGGCCGAGGTGGCGGCCGTGCGCGCGCGTGAAAATCTCCGCCACGGCGGCGGTCTCGCCGTGCGGTTTCACCGACAGAATGATGCCCTCATCGGACCACTGCATCGCGTCTTGCTACTTCGGCTCGTGCCAGCGCCAGCGGCCATAGCGCCACGGCGAGAGAAGGTGTCGTTCGGTCCGCAGGTCGGGGACCGGGTCGTACCCCCGCGTACCCCACGGGTGGCAGCGCGACAAGCGCGAGATGGTGAGCCAGAAGCCGCGCCAGGCGCCGTTGCGGTCGATGGCGTCGAGCGCATACTCGGAGCAGGACGGCGTGTGGCGGCAGCTCCAGCCGACGTAGCCCTTCAGCGTCCAGCGGTAGAGATGGATTGGCGCCTTGAGGATCGCGCCGGCCAGACTCATCGGATGAGGCTCATAGGTGCGCGCTCATTCGTAGGGCTCGCCGGATTTGCGCACGAAGCTGCGGCGCCCCTCACGCTTGATGAAGCGCAGATCGACGTCGGGGTAGGTCGCTTCGTCGTCGACCGCGCGGGTGCCGACCTCCAGGTACGTGGCCGGCGCGTTGGAGCGATTGAGCAATTGATGCGCGTTGGGCTCGCCGGCGGGGAATGTCGCCGCCATGCCGGGACGCAGCAGTTCGTCGCCGGTGTCGGTGACGAGGGTCAGCTCGCCATTGAGCACGTAGATGAATTCGTCCTCGTTGGCATGCCAGTGGCGCAAAGACGAGACGGCGCCGGGCTCGAGCGTCGTCAGGTTGACGCCGAACTGCTTGAGGCCGCCTGCATCGCCGAGTGCGCGCTTCACCCGCTTATCGAAGCCGGCGGCGAATTCGGCCGGGTAGATGGTGCCGCGACGGCCCGGCACGTTCATCGGATCGCGGATGACCGCCATGTAGTCCTGTCCTCTAGGCAGTCGCGGCGTCGACAGGTGCGCCGGAGCGCTTGGCCTCTATCTCGGCGATGGCCCGCTCCAGGGCGTCGAACACCAGAAGCACTGACCCGTGCCGCGCCTTATAGTGGCGCACCGGCTCGAGGACGGCGAGATCGGCAAAGCGGCCGGTCGGCGGGGGGCCGTTTTCCTTCAGCATGCGGCGCATGGCGGTTGCAGCAGCATGGAGCTCGGCGGTGGTGGCGCCGACGACATTGGCGCCGACGACGGAACACGCCGCCTGGCCGAGCAGGCAGGCCTTTACCGTCTGGCCGTAGTCCGTCACCACCCCGTCGCGCAGGTCGAGGTCGATGGTCACGGTCGAGCCGCAAAGCTTGGAATGGGCGGTAATGGTCGCGTCGGGGTCAGCCAGCCGGCCGGAATGGGGGATCTGGGCCGCCAGCTCCAGGAGCTTCGAGTTGTAGATCTCGTCCAGGTCAGCCATCTGTTGCCCAGTACCCCAAGAGTTTCGGTCGCCCGGCGGCTTCCAATCCGGGCCCCGGGCTCCGATAATATAGGATGCCGCGTGAAATCCCACATCCCGGCGGCCCACCGGTGCCTGCCGATGCAAGGAGACCAGAGTTGACCACTGCCCCCGGCGCCAAGCTGATTGCCCTGCCCGTGAGGCCGTCGCGGGAGCAGGCCGAGGAAGCCGTGCGCACCCTGCTGGCTTGGGCCGGCGATGATCCCGGCCGGCCGGGACTGGCCAACACTCCCAAGCGCGTCGCCGATGCCTACGAGGAGCGCTTCCGCGGCTACCGTGAAGATCCCGAGGCCGAGCTTGCCCGCACCTTCGAGGACGTCTCGGGCTATTCCGATATGATCCTGCTCCGCGACGTGCGGCTAGAGAGCCATTGCGAGCACCACATCGCGCCGTTTTCCGGCACGGCGCACGTCGCCTACCTGCCCGACCGACGTGTCGTCGGGTTGTCGAAACTGGCGCGGATCGTCGACATTTTCGCGCGGCGGCTGCAGGTGCAGGAGTCATTGACGGCTCAGATTGGCGAGACGATCCAGCGCGTTCTGCAGCCCAAGGGCGTCGCCGTCATGATCCGGGCCGCGCATCAGTGCATGACGCTGCGCGAGGTGAACCAGCCGGAAGCCGTTATGGAGACGACGCACTTTACCGGCGTCTTCCAGACGGACCAAGCATGGCGGCAACGCTTTCTCGACGCGGTCCAAACGCGCGCCGGCATCTAGTTTCTTGAGGCCCAAAATGACGACCACAAAGCAGCCCGCGTTCGGAAAGCGCGGCAGCAAAGCGGAGCTGGAATCCAATCTCGACTTCGCACCCAAGTTCGACGGGGACGGACTGATCCCCGCGATCGTGACGGATGCGGGCACGGGCGAAGTGCTGATGTTCGCGTTCATGAATGCTGAGGCGCTAGCGCTCACCGTCGAGAGCGGCATCGTTCACTTCTGGAGCCGGTCGCGCGCGGAGCTTTGGAAGAAGGGCGCCGAAAGCGGCAACATGTTTAACGTTGTCGAAATGCGCACCGACTGCGACCAGGACGTGATCCTGGTCCGTGTGGCCGTCGAAGGCGACGGACATGCATGCCACACGGGGCGGCGCAGCTGCTTCTATCGTGTGTTGCCTGTGAAAGGCCCGGAAGGCGCGAAAGGACATTTGGCCTTCGCGCCAGACGCGGACGCCTGATTTCCTGAACCTTGAGCCGCTTGCTGCAGTGCGTCGGCGCCTACCGCAGCGCGAGACTAGTCCGCTCATAGTGCAAGGTTAATCTTGGACCCTTATATCTGAGGGGTATCCTGGCGTTGGCGCTGGCTATTCGAGTCGGCGGCGTCGGGGACAAAGAAGCGCGCTCGGACGTTCAATTGCGCACTGGGGTTGGACAAACAAGCACGACGGCAGGTGAGCACATGGCCAAGGCGAAGATCGGTCTGGCGCTGGGGGGCGGCGCGGCGCGAGGCTGGGCCCACATCGGCGTTCTCAAGGCGCTCACTGCTGCCGGCATCAAGCCTGACATCATCGTCGGCACGTCGATCGGCGCGGTCGTCGGGGCCTGCCACGCGGCCGGTCATCTCGACGAACTCGAGGATTTCGCCCGCGACCTGACGCGGCGCCGGATCTTCGGCTACCTCGACTTCAATTTCGCAGGCACGGCGCTGATCAACGGGCAGCGGCTTTGCGACCGCCTCGAGCGGCAGCTCGGCGACCTCAACATCGAAGACCTTGATCCGCACTTCACCGCGGTAGCGACCGAGCTCGGCAGTGGGCATGAGATCTGGCTGTCGCGCGGTCGCCTCGCCGATGCGGTGCGGGCTTCGTACGCGCTTCCGGGCATTTTCCGTCCGGTGAAGATCAACGGCCGCTGGCTGTTCGACGGCGCGCTGGTCAATCCAATCCCCGTCTCGGTGGCGCGCGCGCACGGCGCCCGCTACGTCATTGCAGTCAATCTCAACTTCGACATCTGCGGCCGTGGCACCATCGTGCAGCATCTGGAGTCAGAGTTGGCCGCCGAGGCCGAGGCGGAGCCGCCCACCGGCACGAACGGAAAGGCAATGCGCGGATTGTTGAAGCGTCAAGTGCTCGGGAGAAGCGAGGCGACGCCCGGCATTTCCAAAGTCATGGTCGAGGCCTTCAACATCGTGCAGGACCGGATTGCGCGCTCGCGTCTGGCCGGCGATCCGCCCGATGCGATGATCAATCTGAAGCTGTCCGATATCGGGCTGTTCGATTTCCACCGCGCGGACGAACTGATCAAGCGCGGCGAGGAAGCGGCGAAGCGGCACCTTTCGGAGATGCAGCGCGAGATCGATGCGCGCCGGATTGCGCCAGGCGCGCACACCGGGATCGAGAGCCTCGCCTGAGCGTGAAGGGCGAGACGCGTTTTAGCTGGACGGAATGGCGAGCCGAAAGGCTCGCCCAATTTTTAGCCAGTAACGAAGTAGCCGCGCATAGCGGTCACTTCCATTTCGACTTCGGCGATGTGGTTCTTCACGACGTCGCCGATCGATACGATGCCGACGAGTGCGCCATCCTCAATGACCGGCACGTGGCGGAAGCGCCCTTGCGTCATGATCTCCATCAGCTCATCGAGCGTGCTCGTCTCCTGACAGGAGATGACGTTCGCGGTCATGGTCTGCGAGACGGGGTCCTTCAGAACTTCGGGCCCACGCTCGCCGAGTCGGCGGATGATATCGCGCTCGGAAACGATGCCGACGACCTCACCACCATCGCCGACAATGACGATAGCGCCGATCTTTTTCTGCCAAAGCTTGGCAGCGATATCGAGCAGAGACGTGTCCGGGCGGGCGGTGGCGACCGCTCGGCCCTTCGCCTTGAGTATCTGTGCAATATTCATTTGCATCTCCTCCCACTGCGCTCTGACAGCCGAAGTCCGGAACGCGCAAACCGCGGAAACAGATCCGCTTTCGATCCGGCAGTCGACGCAAAGTCGTCTGCTTTTATGGGCGTCCTTAACGGCCGGCAGCTTCAGTTCATGGTGCTTTAATCACGGCGACGATGCAAGATACTCAATGAAGAATGATGCGCGCGGATGAATCGTCCGTTTGCGGTGCATCAAAAAATCCGAAGAACAGGAAGCCGGCGAAGTAGCCGCCAATGTGCGCTTCCCACGCAATGCCGCTGAGGCCGACGCTGCCGATGCCGAGCACTGCAAGCAGGTTTGCCGCCAGAAACACGAGCGTCACCATCACCACACGGCGATCGGTCAGCGCTGTCCTGAGCGGCATGAGCGGTATCGAACGCGGGTTCTCCCGCAGTGCGGTAAGACCGCCGTTGTTGTCGATTGCTGCGAACAGGAAACGCATCGTCGCCCCCATCAGGCCGGAGATCGCCCCCGACGCACCGATCATCGGCATCATCAGTCCCTGATTGAATGCGAGGAAAGTCAGCGCCCCGCAAATTGCGCAAAATGCAAAGAAGAGCAGGAAGCGAGTACTGCCGATGCGATTTGCGACTGCGCCCCCGAATGCGACGAGCCACGCCGCATTGAGGGCGAGATGCACCCAGTCTCCATGCAGCAGCGTGTGAGTGAGAAACGAAGTGACCGCGGCGATCTCGCCGCCGGGCAGTTGTTGGGCGTATCCGGAATAGCGGGCGGGAATAAATGCCATCGCTAGGGTGAACCAGGTGAACCAGTCCTCCGACAGCGACAGCCGCACGAGGTGGACGGCGACCATTACACCCAACAGCGCCATCACGCTGCGCTGCACGTTGAACATCGGCTCGTGTCGGTTCACCGAATTGCCTCTTCGCTGCGGCCAACGGGGCCGGGAGAGTTAACGTCAGCACCCCCTGCCGGCAACCTCGAATCCCGGCTTGCGATGCTCCGTTCAGCAGTGTGGCACGGTTGCTGCTGCTGAAGACCACGACGTGGGGATTGAGGGGCGGACTGTCCCAATCCGGTACGACTGTTAACGGGGCCCTGAATTGCGGGGCGTGGCGGAAACCGGTTCGCGTATGCAGTTGAAGCACAAGAACAGCGAAGTCCTATTCACCTATTGGGACAAGGTGCGGGGCAATCGCACGACGCCGCGCCGGTTCGAGATCGACCCGGGGAAGATCGCGGCGATCCTGCCGTCGACGTTCATCCTCGAGCGGCTGGACGCGGAGAACTACCGGTTCCGGCTGGCCGGCACGCAGGTTTGCGACATGTTCGGCAGCGAGCTGCGGGGAACCAACTTTCTTGCCGGCTGGGCGCCTGCCGACCGGGCTTCGCTGTCGCGTCACTTGGCGGCGCTGAGCAAGCAGGGCGCGGTCGAGACCATCCACATGGAGGCGGCCCCCGTCGCCCGGCCGTCGACGCCGTTCGAGATGATCCTGCTACCGCTGCGTCATACGGGCGAGAATATCGACCGCGTGCTTGGGGCGCTTTCGGCGCTCGAACCGCCGCAATGGCTGGGCGAGCTACCCCTGACCACTAAGCGCATCATTTCCCAGGAGCTGATCTGGCCGTCAGGCGTGCAGACCGGGAAGCTTGGCGAGCCGAAAGATGTAGCAGCGCCCATTCCGGTGATCGTGCCGGGCGATCACGCCCGCATCGTGCGCTCGGACCACCGCCAGTTTCGCGTTTTCGAGGGCGGTTTGTCGCGCAGCGACGGCGAGAAGGCTTGAGCCTCTCACCACTGAAATCACCGGGTTTTTGCGCGGATTGCGAACAACTGCATACAGAAATGGTGCGGCAATTATCCGTTCGTTAAGCCGCATTCCCACATAGTCGGCTCCGGAACAGAGCCTCTGCGTACGCGTTTCGATGGCTCACGTGAAGCGGGATTGCCCTTATCGGCAGTCCGATCGCAGGACCGGCCATGTCGACGAGTGTGGACGAATTTCGGCCGATCGATGCGATCGGAGCCCCTAACGGGGGGGAAGATAAGCGCCGTTACCCTCGATATGCCCTGAGCCTTCCAGGGCGGTTCATGCGCGCCGACAAGCTGGATTACGATACCCGCCTGATCGACATCTCAGTCGAGAGCGCAGCCATGACGACGCCGGTTTCCCTGCGCGTCGGCGAAAAGCTCATTGTCTATCTCCAGCATCTCGGCGGTCTAGAGGGCACCGTCTGCCGGCTTTTCGGCGACAGCTTCGCCATGCAGATCAGCGGTACGCAGCGCAAGCGCGACAAGCTGGCGATGCAGATCCCGCGGCTCGCCTCGCAGACGGAAATCCCCGCCGAAACCTTAGAGGACGAAGTGCGTCGCTACCCGCGGGTGACCGCCGAGGATGCGGCGCTGATCGTCCTCCCCGACGGCAGCAGCAGAGTCTGCCCGCTGCACGACGTCTCCCTGTCAGGCGCTGCAATCGTGACCGAAGAGCGGCCTCCGCTGGGCGCTGAAGTGATGGTGGACAAGCGCCGCGGCGTGGTCGTCCGCCATCATGAAAGAGGGATCGCAGTCCAGTTTCTTAACGAGGGCTTCACCGGCCGTTCAGGCTTCGGAGCGGGTTTAAGGGTCCCGTCACCGAGGTGAAGGAAGTACGTCTTTATCACCTCAAATCCTGGGGTGGGGCTTCAGCGTAATTCGAGTTCTGTCGCGTAGCTTAGAGAGGAAGAGTAACGGGGTTCTCAGTCATGCAACGGGTTCACGTCAGCGCCATCGTCCTCATCGGCGGCATGCTACTTTCTACTGCCGCCTTTGCTCAGGGCGTTTCGAACATCCAGAAGCTGGACAAGGCTGATGGCGGCGCAACGCGCGGCGCGCAGTTCATGCGCATCTTTGGCCCAGCTCAGCCGCCGCATGGCTTCGTGCGCTTCTGCGAGTCTAACGCATCGGAATGCGCAGCCGATCACGGCCAGGAGAGCCGCTTCGAGGCATCAGCCGAGAAGCTGAAGGAGCTCGACGACGTCAATCGCTCGGTGAACAAGGAGATTGCTCCTGCCACCGATCTGGAAGTCTACGGCGTCAACGAGTACTGGACGCTGCCGCGTACGCGCGGCGACTGCGAGGACTACGCGCTGCTCAAGAGGCACAACCTGATCGCCAAGGGTTGGCCCGTCAGCGCCCTGCTGATGACGGTTGTCCGCGATGAGAAGGGTGAAGGCCACGCCGTTCTGACGGCGCGGACGGTGCAGGGCGATTTCATCCTCGACAACAAGATCGAGGACGTGCGCGCCTGGAACAAGACGCCCTATCAGTTTGTGATGCGCCAGTCGTATCTCAACCCGAAGGTCTGGGTTGCGCTCGACACCCGCCAGGGACCGCTCGCTACGGCGCTGTCGGGCTCCGAACGCCGCACAGCCGAATAAGCTGAACAACGGAAAGCCGCGGGCGCTTCAAGCCTGCGGCTTCATTGTCACTCAAGCCTGCGGCTTCATGCCGGCCGCGTACCGCTTCCAATTCTTGACGTAACGTCCTGCGCCGGCGCCGAAACGGGCTACGTCCTCGTCGGTCAGCTGGCGAATGATCTTGCCCGGTGAGCCGAGTACCATCGAGCGCGGCGGAATTTCCTTGCCCTCGGGGATCAGCGTGTTGGCCCCGATCAGGCACTCCTCGCCGATCTTGGTGCCGTTGAGCACGATCGAGCCGATGCCGACGAGGCTACCGCGACCGATCGTGCAGCCGTGCAGCATCACCATGTGGCCAATGGTGCAATCCTCGCCGATGGTGAGCGGAAAGCCGGGGTCGGTGTGAAGGACGCAGCCCTCCTGGACGTTGGAGCGTGCGCCGACGCGGATCGGCTCGTTGTCGCCGCGCAGCACGCTGCCGAACCAGACGCTGGCGTCTTCCTCCAAGATCACCTTGCCGATGAGGACGGCCGATGGGGCAACCCAGTAGCGGCCCTCGCCGGGCGTCTCCACGCGGACGCCGTCGAGCTCATAGAGCGGCATGCCGGCTCAGATCCCTTCGAGGTCGACGTCGAGGATGGCCATCTGGAACTGGTAGGACACCTCGCCCTCCTCCTCCTCGCGGAAGAGCACGGCAATGAACTCTCCCTTCACGAACACCTCGGCGGAGTCCTTTTTCTTCGGGCGCGGGCGCACCTCGAGCGAGGGCGTGCCGAAGGTCTTGCGCAGATAGGCCTGCAGACGGGCAACTTCTTTCGGATCCACGTGCGTTATCTCCGTAGGGGCGCGGGCGCCGTGATGGTCGCCGCCGTTGAGGATTATCAGTTCGATCAGAGGCCGCCGAAATCGTCGACCCAGGTCTGCTCCATCTCGAGAGCAGGCTCGGGCGATCCGGCAGCGCCGACGATTTTTGCCGGCACGCCGGCGACGGTGACATGCGCGGGGACAGGGCTCAGCACCACGCTGCCAGCCGCGATGCGCGAGCCGTCACCCACGGTGATGTTGCCGAGGATCTTCGCGCCGGCACCGATAAGCACGCCCTCGCCGATCTTCGGATGCCGGTCTCCGGTGTCCTTGCCGCTGCCGCCGAGCGTCACGGCGTGCAGGAACGAGCAGTTGTTGCCGACGACCGCCGTCTCGCCGACGACGATGCCGGTGGCGTGGTCGATCATGATGCCCTGACCGAAGCGCGCAGCCGGGTGGATGTCGACGCCGAACGTGCGCGAGGACTGGCTCTGCAGGAACAGGGCGAAGTCGCGCCGGCCCTCGGCCCATAGCGCATTGGCGAAACGATGCGTGGCGAGGGCGTGGAAGCCTTTGAAATAAAGCAGCGGCTCGATGTAGCGGTTGCACGCCGGATCGCGATCGAAGACGGCGGCCAGGTCGGCACGGAAAACGCCGCCGAGCTCGGGATTGTTGGCGAGCACGGCCTGGAAGGTCTGATTGATCAGCACCGCCTCGACCTCGGAGTGGGCAAGGCGCTGCGCGAGGCGATGACAGATCGCGTCCTCGAGCCGGTCGTGGCTGAGCAGTGTGGCATAGATGAAGCTGCCGAGGGCGGGCTCGGCGGTCATGGCGCTCGCCGCCTCACGGCGGATCTCCGACCATATCGGGTCGTAGGACTGCACCTTACCTTCGGCTGCCGAGCGCGTATTGGCTGCCATGTTGCACTCCTCGCGCCGCTGCGCGTGCCGCTTTGCCCAGGCCCAGTTTGCCCGACTTCGCAAGGGCGTACAAATATGCCGTCGCGGCGTCAACGGCCTACAGCTTCGGCAACAGTCTTGCCATTTTAGCGCAAAGCCGCTTGAGACCTCGTGACCGCTTGCGGGCGGACGGGGTTGCCTGCTCTATAAGTTGCGCGGGCAGAGGGGGGATTTTGATGACGGACGGGCCATCCGAGCTGCCGCAGCTGCGCCTGGAGCGCGACGGCGATCTCGGCTTCATAATTGCCAGCAATCCCACCCGCATGAACGCCTTCACGGCCGGCATGTGGGAGGCAGTACCGCGCCTCATCGCCGCCGCCGAGGCGGACGACGCCATCCGCGTCATCGTGTTGCGGGGTGCCGGGACACGTGCCTTCTCGGCGGGCGCCGACATCTCCGAATTCGACAGCGCGCGCTCCGGCGGCGCGACGGCCTCCTATGACGAACTGAACGATGCGGCGTTCCGTGCGCTCAGCGGCTGCAGCAAGCCGGTCATAGCCATGATCCATGGTTTCTGCCTCGGCGGCGGACTTGCGGTGGCGCTTTGCGCCGACATTCGGATCGCCGACGATGCGGCGGAGTTCGCGATCCCGGCCGCGAAGCTGGGCCTTGGCTACAACGCCCGTTGGGTGCGTCCCCTCCTCGCCGCCGTCCGTCCGGCGCAGGCGAAGGAGCTGCTGTTCACCGGGCGGCGGGTCAAGGTTGCAGACGCACTCGCCATGGGGCTGATCAATACGGTCGTTCCGACCGAGGCGCTCGAGGAAAAGACGCGCGCACTCGCCGGGGAGATCGCCGCCAACGCGCCACTCACTGTACGGGCGGCCAAGCGGACCATCGACGAGCTGACGCGCAAGCCGCAGACGCCGGACCTCGAAACGCTCGATGCCATGGTTCAGGCGTGCTTTGCCAGCGAGGACTACGCCGAGGGCCGGCTGGCATTTAAGGAAAAGCGCAAGCCGCGCTTCAAGGGTCGATAGAGCTTCGGCCGCTAATTCTTGGCGGCAAGATTTCGAGGAACCTCGCGCATGAAGATGCGCCGCTCTCGTCTGGCGATCATTGCCGCCGCGGTGCTGGGCTTCGGCAGCGGCGGCGCCTTGGCAGCAGATCAATCGTTGCGCGCGTGCTGGGCGCCTGACGCGCTTGCCGGCAAGGCGGGGGAGAATGTCGCCCGCAAGCACAATCGCAGCTTCGACGATGTGGCCACGGAAGACGCGCTACAGGCAGCGAATGCCATCGTCGCGGACAGTCCCATAGGTGCGGTGCGGCGCGTCAGCCTTCCGCCGGGCAAAAAGCTGATCGCGCTGACGTTCGATCTTTGCGAGCAGCCGCACGAGATCGCGGGCTACGAAGGCGCCATCGTCGATTACCTTCGGCGTGAGAACGTGAAGGCGACATTCTTCGCCGGCGGGAAATGGATGCGCTCGCATGAGACGCGCACGCAGCAGCTGATGGCCGATCCGCTGTTTGAGATCGGCAATCATTCCGAAGCGCATCGCAAGCTGCGCCTGCTCTCGGGCGCCAAGCTCGCCGCCGAAGTTTCGGGTCCGCAGCGCGCGTATGAGACGATCCGCACCAAGCTGGCGCAGATGCAGTGCGCGGTCGATCGACCGGCGGCGATGCAGAGCGTCGCGCCGCGGATGACGCTGTTCCGCTTTCCTTATGGGGCGTGCAATGACGCCGCGCTGCACGAGATACGCAGTCAGGGGCTCACCGCGATCCAGTGGGACATCTCGACGGGTGACCCGACGCCGGAGCAATCCTCCGCGGCGATCGTGCGCGCGATGTTGCAGGCCAAGCCCGGCTCGATCCTTCTCAATCACGCCAACGGACGCGGGTGGCATACGGCTGCGGCTATTCCTGTCGCGGTCGAGAAGCTGCGCAAGCAGGGCTTCGAGTTCGTGACAGTGTCGGAGCTACTGGCTGCGGGGCAACCGGTGATCACGCCGAGCTGCTACGACAGCCGGCCGGGCGACACCAATCGCTACGACCATTTCGTGCGCGGTCGGCCGCCGCAGACCAAGCCGGCCGCCAGCCCGTGGACGTGGTTTCAGTGAGCGGGCCAGCGAGGTTCGACGCGGCGGGCTATGAGCTGGCGTCCATAAATGGAGCGTCGCTGACGCTGTCGCGGCTGGGCGAGGCGGATGCGCGACGGCTTGCGACCTTCTTCGGGGCGATGGATCCGTGGGCGGCCTACGGCTATCCGGCCGCGGCGCTCGGGGATTTCCTCGTCGCATCCGAGCCGGGAGCGCCGCGCTTCGCGCTGGCTCTCGATGGTCTAGTCGTGGGCGCGGCCATGATCCGGACGGCGTGGCTACGCGGGCCCTACCTGCAATTCCTCGCGCTCGTTCCCGAAGCGCAAGGGCGGGGCATCGGAACGGCTCTGCTCGCGTGGCTGGAGCGGCAGGCGCGCGTGGCGGGCGAACGCAATCTCTGGGTGGCGGCATCGCAGATCAATGCCGACGCCATTCGCTTTTACGAGCGGCACGGGTTCACGCCGGTCGCCGAGCTCGACGGCCTCGTCGACGACGAGCGCACCGAGATCCTTTTCCGCAAGCGGCTGGTCTAACTCACTTCGAGGACGACGCGGCCGCGGACCTGGCCGGCGAGGATTTCGGGCGCGAGCGCGATCACGTCGAGCAGCGGGCGCGTGACGGTGATGTCGGCGAGCTTCTTGATATCGAGGTCGACGGCGAGGCGCTGCCAGGCGCGCTCGCGCTTCGCCCTCGGCGCCATGACGCTGTCGATGCCGCAAAGCGTGATGCCGCGCAGGATGAACGGCGCGACTGATGCCGTGAGGTCGAGGCCTTGGGCGAGGCCGGTCGCTGCCACGCAGCCACCGTACTGCGTCATCGACAGAACATTGGCGAGCGTATGCGAACCGGCGACGTCGATGGCGCCCGCCCAGCGCTCTTTGCCCATGGGGCGCGCGGGTCCGGCCAGCTCATCACGCGCGATGATCTCGTTGGCGCCGAGGCTGCGCAGATAGTCGGCTTCCTGCGGGCGGCCGGTCGATGCGATGACGTGGTAGCCGAGCTTAGCCAGAAGCGCGACGGCGACGCTGCCGACGCCACCCGCCGCGCCGGTGACGAGCACGGGGCCTTTGTCGGGCGTGACGGCGTGGTCCTCGAGCGCCAACACGGAGAGCATTGCCGTATAGCCTGCGGTGCCGATGGCCATGGTGTCGGCGTTGGTGAAGGCGGCGGGCCGCTTGATCAGCCATTCGCCGGGCGCGCGCGCGCGCTCGGCATAGCCTCCATTGCGGCGCTCGCCGCACCCCCAGCCGTTTAGGATGACGTCTTCACCGACGGACACATTGGGATTTGTGGACGTGAGCACTGTACCGGCGAAGTCGATGCCGGGCACCAATGGCAACGGCAGCATGCCGGGGTATTTGCCGGTGAGGATGAGGCCGTCCTTGTAGTTGATGGTCGAGTGCGTGACGCCGACCGTCACATCGCCATCGCCAAGCGCGGCGTCGTCCACTTGCTGCCAGTTCGCAGCGACACCGCCAGCAGAGCGGCTCAGCAGCAACGCGTTGTAGGCACTCATCGGTCTATCTCCCGCGGTATCCGACAAACTTGTCTCGCAGCGCAGCATCGCCCGTGCGTCGGCCGAAATCCATCCGACTGCCATCGGTTCCAGGCGCCGCGCAAAATATTCCGCTTGGCAGCTTGGCCGTCCGGCCCGTACCGTCATCTGGTCGAGCGACCGAAACAAGGTAGCCGACCAATGGGAGGAGACGATGGAACGCTTGGCGCGACTGAACGTCCTTGCCGTGGCCTTCTCATTCGGCCTCATCGCGGCGATCGCACTCGGCATGTTCTGAGTACGCAGGTCAGCGCGGACCCACAAACAGAAAACTGGAAGGGCGGTCTCGGACCGCCCTTTTTGTTTGTGGCCGTCTCACGCCGCGGCGTCGCGCAGCTGCCGCGGATCGTAGTTGAGCACCGGCGCCAACCAACGCTCCGTCTCCGCGATGGTCCAGCCTTTGCGCGCGGCGTAGTCCTCGACCTGATCGCGCTCGACCTTGCCGACGCCGAAGTAGTGGCTCTCGGGATGGGCAAGATAGATGCCCGACACGGCAGCGCCGGGCCACATGGCATAGCTCTCGGTCAGCTCGATGCCGGCCGACTTGTGCACGTCCATGAGACGCCAGAGCGTCGCCTTTTCGGTGTGGTCGGGCTGGGCCGGGTAGCCGGGCGCGGGTCGAATGCCGCGATACTTCTCCAGGATCAGATCTTCGTTGGAGATCTTCTCGTCGGCTGCATAGCCCCAGAACTCGCGGCGCACGCGTGCATGCATGCGCTCGGCGAAAGCTTCGGCGAGGCGGTCGCACAGCGCCTTGGCGAGGATGCGGCTGTAGTCGTCCGTCGCCTTGATGTGTTTGGCGATAGACTCGTCCTCGTTGTGGCCGGAGGTAACGGCGAAGCCGCCGACATAGTCGGCGAGCCCGCTCTCCTTCGGCGCGACGAAGTCGGCGAGCGCGGTGTGGGCGCGGTCGCGGCCAGGATCGCGGGCGATCTGCTGGCGCAGCGTATAGAGCGTCGCCAGCTCGTGCTTGCGGGTGTCATCGGTGAAGAGGGTAATGTCGTCGCCGACCGCGTTCGCCGGCCAGAAGCCGATGACGCCGGACGCGCGCACCCATTTCTCTGCAACGATGCGCTTCAACATGTCCTGCGCGTCGTTGAACAGCTTCTGCGCTTCGGCGCCGACCTTGTTATCCTTGAGGATGGCCGGATAGCGCCCGGTCAATTCCCAGGTCTGGAAGAATGGCGTCCAGTCGATGTACGGCACCAGCTCGGCGAGCGGATAGTCGTCGAACGCCTTGGCGCCGAGGAACGTCGGCTTAGGCGGCTGATAGGCGGCCCAGTCGATCTTGAACTTGTTGGCGCGCGCGGCGCTGAGCGATATGCGCTTCTTGGAAGCCTCATTGCGCACGTGCGCCTCGCGCACCTTGACGTACTCGTTACGTATCTCGTGCACGTAGGCACCCTTGTCGGTTTCCGACAACAGCTTGGAGACGACGCCGACGGCGCGCGAGGCGTCGAGCACGTAGATCGCCTGCCCCTTCTGATAGTTGGGGCTGATCTTCACGGCCGTGTGCACGCGCGACGTCGTGGCGCCACCGATAAGCAGCGGGCAGTCGAAGCCCTCGCGCTCCATCTCAGCGGCGACGAAACACATTTCATCCAGCGACGGCGTGATGAGGCCGGATAGGCCGATGATGTCCGCCTTCTCGCGCTTGGCGGTCTCCAGGATCTTGGCCGCGGACACCATGACGCCGAGGTCGATCACCTCGTAGTTGTTGCACTGGAGCACGACGCCGACGATGTTCTTGCCGATGTCGTGCACGTCGCCCTTGACGGTCGCCATCACGACCTTGCCCTTGGCCTTGGCGCCTTCGGACTTCTCGGCCTCGATGAACGGGATAAGGTGCGCAACCGCCTTCTTCATGACGCGCGCCGACTTCACCACCTGCGGCAGGAACATCTTGCCCTCGCCGAACAGGTCGCCGACGACGTTCATGCCCGCCATCAACGGGCCCTCGATCACTTCGATCGGGCGCGTCGCCAGCTGGCGTGCCTCCTCGGCGTCCTCGACGACATAGGCGTCGAGCCCCTTGACCAAGGCATGCTCGAGCCGCTTCTCGACCGGCCAGCTACGCCATTCTTCGGCTTGCTTCTCAGCAACTTCGCCGCCGCCCTTGAACTTCTCCGCGAGTTCGAGCATCCGCTCGGTCG
>CALRVN010000021.1:0-18427 GCA_943371625.1 Hyphomicrobium sp. CS1GBMeth3 | reverse complement strand
TGAGCCCGTGCAGCACCTGCAACGGCACGAGCAGGTAAAGCGGCGGGTCGAAGGCCATGGCCGCCCAGCGCAGGACGGAAGCGCCCGAACCGAGCACGATCAGCTGCACCGGGCTGAACCGGCGCACGACGGGGGCGGAGAAGGCGAACAGCAGCACTTCGGCGAAGACGCCGATGGCCCATAGCGCGCCCACCCAGGCGGCCGCCAGGCCCTGGGACTGCCAGTAGAGCGCGCCGAAGGTGTAGAACGTGGCGTGAGCGCCGTGGGTGCAGCCAATGGCGATCAGGAACAGGACGAACAGTCGCGAGCCGAGCAGGCGCGCCGGGGTGGACGAGCGCCAGTCGACGCCCCTGCGCTCGAATGCGGGGCTAGCCCCGCCCGCCGGACGCGGCAGCCCGTAGGCCGCAGCAATGGTCAGCATGACGGCGCCGCCGATCATCCAGAGGGCGACGCCGCCGCCCAGCGCCTCTATGGCGAGGCCGCCGAGGAAGTTGGCGATGATGAAGGTGACCGAACCCCAAAGCCGCATGCGGCCGTAATCCAGCCCGGCGCTGCGGACAGCCCGGACCGCCACGGTCTCGATCAGGGGCACCATGGTGCCGTTGGCGAGTAGGAAGACGACGCCGAGGGCGAGGATCGGCCAGTAGCCGGAGGCCATCGCAAGGCCGCAGACCATCGCCAGGGCAGCCCAAGCGAGGGCGGAGATGACCAGGCGGTAGTTGCCGAGGCGGTCGGCCAGCAGCCCTATCCCGGGGGTGATCAACAGCCGGAGGAATAGGGGTGCGGCGGTGACGGTCGATATCTGGAGGGGGTCGAGCCCACGGGCGTGCAGCCAGACGGGAAAGTAGGGAACGACGATGCCGTAGGCGAGGAACAGGGCGGCAAAGAACAGGGCGATGCGCAGCCCGAGCGGGTCGCCGTCTGGGGCTTTGCCGAGGAGGTCATTGAGGGCGCGCATGGGTCGGGCCGATAGACTGGGCTTGGCCGGCAGGAGAGGTTCTAGCCGATCCGCAGTCGAGCAGAATTCGTGAGTGTGCACGGCACAAAAAGAAACCGGCCCGGATGGACCGGACCGGTTCTTCAGCCAAGTCGGGTAGGCGCCCCTAATCGCCAGCCCGACGCTCCCCCCGGAGCTCGTTGCGATGCCACGGCACCGCGTTGCCCAAATTTGTTACAGAAGCCCGTGCCGCCTGCAAGAGGGCAGAACTACATTCAGTAACCGACGATGCACCGGCGCCACAGGCTCATTTCGCACGCGACGGCGACTCAAGATTTGATCGTGCGGCCAATGGCATGCAGGTGGTCGACCGGTCCGGCACCGGCGCCGACGTTTGCGTCCGCAGCGGCGAGCAATGCGGCGTACACAAAGTTCTTCGCTGATCGCGTTGCGTCGGTCATCATTTCGCCGCGCACCAGATAGGCAGCTATCGCGGCCGACAACGTGCAGCCTGTGCCGTGCGTGTTGCGCGTTGCAACGCGCGGCGACGCCAATCGGACGGCGGGCGAATTTGCGACGACGAGGATGTCGACGGCGTCGGTGCTGTCGCCGTGGCCGCCTTTGACGAGCACCGCTTGGGCGCCGAGGATGAGCAGCGCACGCGCCTGGGCTTCCATCTCCGCTTCGGTCTTCGCGATCGTGGTCGAGAGCAGGCGCGCCGCCTCGGCGAGGTTGGGCGTGATGAGATCCGCGAGCGGTAGCAGATCATCGCGCACGGCAGCGACGGCATCGGGTGCGAGGAGAAGATCGCCGCTCGTTGCCACCATCACCGGATCGACGATCAGCGGATGCAGATTGTGACGGCGCACGCTTTCGACGACGGCGAGAACCGTCGCGCGGTCGTTGAGCATGCCGGTCTTGGTCGCGGCGACGTTCAGATCCTCGGCGACGGCGTCGATCTGCTGCGCAACGAATGCGGGCGGCACGGCGTGAATGGCGGACACGCCGCGCGTGTTCTGCGCGGTCAGCGCGGTAAGCACGCTGGCGCCGTAAACGCCGAGCGCGGTGAATGTTTTGAGGTCGGCCTGGATTCCGGCACCGCCAGATGAATCAGAACCGGCAATGGTGAGAGCGATTGGCGTCCGCGTCGCGGCGGTCATGGGCTATCCGCCTTACTGCTGCGGCGTGCCGCGCTGGATGATTTGCGTGCCGAGATCCTTCGGCGTCACCAGCTCCTCAATCTGCGTCAGAGCCGGGAAGCGGTCGAGCATCCAGCTGCCGAACCAGTTGATCGAGCCGCTCAGGAACAGCAGGCCGGTCAGGACGAGGAATGCGCCCATCGCCTTCTCTACCTTGTCGAGGTGACGGCGGAAGCGCTGCATGAAGCCGAGGAAGGGGCGCACCGCGACAGCAGCGAGGATGAACGGGATACCGAGGCCGAGCGAATAGACGAAGAGCAATTTGACGCCGGTGGTTAGACTGCCCTCGTTGGCGGCGAGCGCGAGAACGGTCGCGAGGACGGGGCCGATGCACGGGGTCCAACCGAACGCGAACGCGAGCCCGATGATGTACGAGCCGAGGTAGCTGACGCCGCGGTGTCCCGTGTGGTGGTAGCGCGCCTCTTTGTAAAAGAGGTTGATGCGGAACACGCCGAGGAAGTGCAGGCCAAACAGAATGATGATGACGCCGGAGATGATCTCCAGCTCGCGCTTGTAGCTCTGTATGAACTGCCCGGCGAGCGAGGCGCCGGCGCCGAGGCTGACGAACACGGTCGTGAAGCCGAGCACGAACAGCAACGAAGCGACGATCACCCGCTGCCAGACGTGCTTGGGGACGCCGCCCTCGGCGGTGAACTCGTCGATCGTGGTGCCACCGAGGTAGCTCAGGTAGGGCGGCACGAGCGGCAGCACGCATGGCGACAGGAAGCTCACCAGCCCTGCCAGCGCCACGCCGAAATAGATTTGCAGATCGCCCATGCGTACGCCTTCAACCGACCCACACGCTTCGTATGGGCGGAGCCATACGTTACCCGGCGGGCATTAACGCTCAGCCCTTATTGGCTCAGCTCTGGGCCCGGATGAGGGCGGCGACGCCGGGAAGCTCGCGCCCCTCGAGCCATTCGAGGAATGCGCCGCCCGCAGTCGATACATAGGTGAAGTCCTGCGTGACACCAGCCGCGTTGAGGGCGGCCACAGTGTCGCCGCCGCCGGCAACAGTAGTCAGCCTGCCCTCTTTCGTCAGTTTGGCCGCCTCGCGAGCGAGCGCGAAGGTGCCGTTGCCGAAGGGCGGGATCTCGAAGGCGCCGAGGGGGCCGTTCCAGAGCAGCGTGCGGCATTCCTTCAGCACGTCGGTCATGTGGGCAACAGACTTGGGACCGACGTCGAGGATCATGGAGTCGCTCGGCACGGCGAGCGTCGGGACGACGGCATGAGCAACCGCGCTCTTGAACTCGCGCGCGATGACCGCGTCCTCGGGCAGCACTACGGCGCAGCCGCAAGCCTTGGCGGCAGTCATGATCTCGCGCGCGGTCTCGAGCATCTCGGGCTCGGCGAGCGATTTGCCGACGTCGACGCCGTGCGACATGAGGAAGGTGTTGGCCATGCCGCCGCCGATGATCAGCTTGTCGACCTTGCCGATGAGGTGCTTGAGGATCGGGATCTTCGAGGACACCTTGGCGCCACCGACGAGCGCGGCGACCGGACGCTGCGGCGCTTCGAGCACGGCGCGCAGGGCGTTGATCTCCTCGATCATCAACGGACCGGCATATGCGGGCAGCAGACGCGCCAGGCCTTCGGTCGAAGCATGCGCGCGATGGGCGGCGGAGAAGGCGTCGTTGACGTAGATGTCGCCGGAGCGCGCGAGCGCGGCGGTGAACTGCGGGTCGTTCTTCTCCTCGCCCTTATGGAAGCGGAGGTTTTCGAGCACCGCGATCTGACCGGGCGCGAGCGCGGCGACGCTGCCTTCGACATCGGCGCCGACACACTCGGGAATGAACACGACTTCCTTGCCGAGCAGCTCCGACAGCTTGGCGGCGACGGCAACGAGGCTCATCGAGGGATCAGGTCCGTCCTTCGGGCGTCCGAAATGCGAGATGACGACGACGCGCGCACCGCGGTTCGAGAGATCCTTCAAGCCAGCGAGGATGCGCTCGAGGCGGGTTGCGTCGGTCACGGCGCCGTCGGCCACGGGCACGTTGAGGTCGGCGCGCACGAGCACGCGCTTGCCCGACACGTCGGCGTCGGCGATCGACTTGAGCTGGGTCAGATCCATGTTGGGTGGGCTCACTTCTTGACGAGGCTGCGCGCGGCCTCTGCAACGGCATCGGCGGTGAGACCGAAGTGCGGATAGAGCTTGCCGGCAGGTGCGGAGGCGCCGAAGTCGGACATACCGACGAAGCGGCCGTTATCGCCGAGCCACTCGTACCAGGGCTGGGCGATGGCGGCTTCAACCGCGACGCGGGGCTTGTCGCCCAACACCTTTGCCCGATAGGCGGCGTCCTGGGCGCGGAACAGCTCCATCGACGGCATGGAGACGACGGCGGCCTTGATGCCTTCGCCGGCCAGCTTCTTCGCTGCCTCGGCGGCGAGCGCCAGCTCGGAACCCGTGCCGATCAGGGTCACGTCGCGGCCGCCTTCGGGCTCGGTCAGCACGTAGGCACCCTTGGCTGAAAGGTTCACGGCCGAAGCCGTCTTGCGCAGATTCTCCACGGCCTGCCGGGAGAGTGCCAGCACCGTGGGATTCTTGTCGTGCTTCAGGGCGATCTCCCAGCACTCTGCCGTCTCCAGCCCTTCAGCGGGGCGCAGCACGAGCAGATGCGGAATGGCGCGCAGCGCGGCGAGGTGCTCGACCGGCTGATGCGTCGGGCCGTCTTCGCCGAGGCCGATCGAATCGTGCGTCAGCACGTGCACGACCCGCAGGCGCATCAGCGCCGCAAGCCGGATCGAGGGACGGCAGTAGTCGGAGAATACGAGAAACCCTCCGCTGTACGGAATGAGGCCGCCCGCGAGCGCGATGCCGTTCATCGCTGCCGCCATGCCGTGCTCGCGCACGCCGTAGTGAATGTAGTTGCCGGCGAACGAGCCGCGCCCGACCGGGATGTGCTCCTTGGTGCGCGTGCCGTTGGAGCCGGTGAGATCGGCGGAGCCGCCGATCAGCTCGGGCAACACGGGAACGAGGCGCTCGAGCACGAGCTGCGACCAGACGCGGGTGGCGCGCTTTGATTCATCGGCAGCGAATGCAGTCTTGGTGTCGGCAATCGCCTTCTCGACAGCGGCGAGCTTGCTGGCGCCGGCGGGTAGAGCGACCGCGTCTGCAGCGGCGGGGCCGGCCTTGTCGAGCTTCTGCTTCCACGAGGAGCGCTCCTTGCCGCCGCGCTGGCCCAGCGCGCGCCATGCAAGCAGCACGGACTCGGGGATCTCGAACGGGGCATGCGGCCAAGCAAGCTTCTCGCGCGTACCCTTGATCTCCTCGTCACCGAGCGGCTCGCCGTGCGTGGAAGATTTGCCGGCCTTGGTTGGTGCGCCATAGCCGATGGTCGTCTTGCAGGCGATGAGCCAGGGCTTGGATGAATCGGCGCGCGCCGCCTTCAGGGCAGCGGAAATCGCAGCCGGGTCGTGTCCGTCGATGGCGACCGCATTCCAACCCGAGGCCTTAAAGCGCTCGACCTGGTTGTCGGTCACGGTGAGGGTCGTCGGGCCGTCGATGGAGATGCCGTTGTCGTCGAACAGAACGATCAGCTTTCCAAGGCCGAGGTGGCCGGCGAGCGAGATCGCCTCGTGGCTGATGCCCTCCATGAGGCAGCCGTCGCCAGCGATGACGTAGGTGTGGTGGTTGACGAGGTCGTCGCCGAGGCGGGTGTTGAGCAGGCGCTCCGACAGCGCCATACCGACGGCGTTGGCGATGCCCTGGCCGAGCGGACCCGTGGTCGTCTCGATGCCGGCGGCGTGGCCGTACTCGGGATGGCCGGCGGTCTTGGCGCCGAGTTGGCGGAAATTCTTGAGCTGCGCGATGTCCATTCCCGGATAGCCGGTGAGATAGATCAGCGAATAGAGCAGCATCGAGCCGTGGCCGGCCGACAGGACGAAGCGATCGCGGTTGGCCCAATTGGGGTCGGCGGCGTCGAAGCGCATCGCCTCGCGGAAGAGCACCGTGGCGACGTCGGCCATGCCCATCGGCATGCCCGGATGGCCGGACTTGGCGGCCTGCACAGCGTCCATGGAGAGCGCCCGGATGGCGTTCGCCATGTCGTTGTGGCTGACCGCCTCGGCCCCGGTGGTCGTCTCGCGCGCCTCGGTCATCTATCCATTCCTGCTGGGGCCCTCCGGAACTGCGTCCGGGGCCTGGCTTTGCGTGTTCCCGCGTCAGGGGGCACGTTTAACGAGACCAGTGCCGCCCGTCCATGCCTAGGGGTGCGGCGCAGGGCCGGAAATCGGTCTCAATCCACACGCGCGGCGAGGAATTCCTCGACTTCGGAATGCGTTGGCAGCCCGGCCCTGGCGCCCAGTTTACGGCATTTGAGGGCGGCGGTGGCGGCGGCGATGCGCGCGCACTCTTTGGAGGCGTGGCCGTTGGCGAGCGCCCAGGTGAAAGCGCCGTGGAAAGCGTCACCGGCGCCGGTGGTATCGACGATCTCGGCCTCGAAGGCCGGCTGGAACCCTTCGGTGCCGTTTTTCGACAGCCAGGAATAACCGTCGGCGCCGCGGGTGACGCCGGCATGGCGCACGCCGACCGCGAGGACGCGCTCGAGCTGCGCCCGCTCATCGAGGCCGGGGGCGAAGGCTTCCAGCGCTGGTTGCGAGAAGATGGCGTAGTCGGCGAGTTCGAGGAACTCGGTCAGGATGCCGCCGCCGCCGAGATCGGCGTCGAGCAGCGTCGGCACGCCGTGGGCGCGGGCCTCCTTGAACGTGTCGCGCGTGCCTTCGACCCAGCGCAGGTCGCTGAGCACGGCGGAGGCTTCGGCAATGCGCTCGATCGGCAGCCAGGAGGCTTCCATCGGCATGGCGTGGTCGCGCTCGCCGATGATGAGGCGCTCGCCGTTCTGGTCGACGATGACGGCGGAGGTGGAGGAGCGCGCGTGCTCGTACGTGCGCACGTGGGAGATATCGACGCCGTCGGTGGCGAGAAATTTGTGAATGCGCTCGCCGGCGCTGTCGCCGCCGGTGCGGCTCCACAGCTCGACCTTGCCGCCGAGCCGCGCGATCGTTGCCGCGGCGTTAGCCGCCATGCCTCCGCCGCTCTCGATGTGCTCGAGCGAGCGCACCTTCGTCGGCGTCGGCGGGAAGGCCTCGATGCGGTAAATATAGTCGAGCGCCGCGTGCCCGACACAGATGACCGGTTTCAGCGGGTGGTCTCCTCGCTCCGCGTCAGCTCCTGCAGCCGCGCTTCTTCCGCGGCATCCTCCTCGAAGAGCTTTTCCAGGGTCTTTACATCACTACGCGCCCGCTCGCGAAGCTTATCCATGTCGCTGGCGTGCTTGTAGTCCTCGACGAGGCGGCGCTCGTCGTGGGTGCGGAAGGTATGGATGACGCGTCCGGCCTCGCGTTCTGAGAGCCCCAGATTGCGCAAGAGTTGCCGCGTCATGTCGAGCGAGGACAGGAACGTCTCGCGCTGGATGTTAGTAACGCCGAGGTCGAGCAGCCGCATGGCGTGGTTGCGGTTACGGGCGCGGGCGAACACGGGAAGGTTCGGATAGCTTCCACGTATCAGCTCGGCGGTGCGGATCGAGGCTTCGACATCGTCGATGGCGAGCACAAAGGCACGCGCGCGGTGCGCGTCCGCCGCCTCGATGATGTCGGGCCGGCTGGCGTCGCCGTAGAACGCCTGGGCACCGAAACGGCGCACGAGCTCGACCTGCTCGGCGCTGATGTCGAGCGCGGTGATCGGAATACCCTTGGCGGTCAGAATGCGGGCAACGATCTGACCGACGCGGCCGAAGCCGGCGATGATCACGTGGCCGTCGTTGTCGGGGAGGCTGTCGTACAGCGGCAGCGGCTGCTTGTGCCGCCGCGACAACAGGCTCTCGAGCTTGAGCAGGATGGGCGTCGCCGCCATCGAGAGCGACACGATGACGGTCAGCAGCTCAGTGTTCTCGCTCGTGAGTGCGCCGGAAGCATAGCCGACCGTGAACATCACGAAGGCGAACTCACCACCCTGCGACAGGGCAATGCCGAGGCGCCGGGCCGGGCCAGGCTCCAGGCCCTGCCAGCGGCCGAGGACGTAAAGGATCAACGCCTTGATGGCCACGAGGCCAGCCACGAGCGCCAGAATGATGCCCGGCGCATCGAGGAACAGGCGCACGTCGATCGACATGCCGATGGCGGTGAAGAAGAGACCGAGCAGCAATCCTTCGAAGGGCTGGATGTCGGCTTCGAGCTGGTGGCGGTAGGAGGATTCCGCGAGCAGCGCACCGGCGATGAATGCGCCCAGCGATGCCGAAAGGCCGGCCTGCTGCATGAGGATGGTCACGCCGATGACGGTCAGCAAGGCTGCCGCGGTCATGGCCTCACGCACGCGCGTCGCGGCCACGAGCCGGAGCAGGAAATCGAGCACGAAGTGGCCGACAACGACCACCACCGCGATGAGGCCGAGGCCCTTTAATACTGCGAGCAGCTCCATCGTCCCGGTCTGGGAGGAGAGCGTCGAGATGGCTTGCGTCGCGAACAACGGCGCGAAAGCGATGAGCGGGATGGCGGCGAGGTCCTGGAACAGCAGGACGGAGAAACCCAAGCGTCCGTGGCGGGTCTGCAGGTCGCCGGTTTCCTCCATGACCTGCAGCGCGAGCGCGGTCGAGGACAGGGCGAGCGCCAAGCCAGCGAACAGCGCCGTCTGCCAGTTGTAGCCGACCAGCATGGCGATGCCCGCCAGGGCCAGCCCCGTGATGACGACCTGCTGGGTGCCGAGCACGAACACCGCATTGCGCATGGCCCACAGCCGCTTCGGGCGCAGCTCCAGGCCGATCAAGAACAACAGCAGGACGATGCCGAACTCGGCGAAGTGGAGAATTTCCTTGGCTTTGTAGTCGGAGAACGACCAGCCGATGGTGTTGGGGCCGAGCAGCAGTCCGACGACGAGGTAGCCGAGCACCTCGCTGATGCCGAGCCAACGGGCGAGCGGACCGGCGATAGCGAGAGCAGCGAGCAGGATCGCTATCTCGTGCAGTGACACGCCGACCATTCGCCCCCGTCCCCTCGATCTGTCGTGCCCGCACCCGTCGCCCGTGCGGCAGTGCTTAACTTAAGGATATCGCCAACATCATCCAGTCGACAAAAAGTCTGCCCTGAGTTTGGCGCGCTGCGCGGAAATTCCTGGCTCCGAAGTACAACGAGCGTCTCGTCGAAGCGCGAGGAATCTGCGATACTTATCTCCCGACATGATTTGGATCGCGGTGAGGGAGCAGCCGTGATTCGACGTGGTTTAACCGGGGCGTAACCTTAACGTCGCGTTAAGCGCTCTTTCCATAGGATGAACGCGTCGGCCGAAGTAACCGCTTTCACGGCTCGGGCAAGCGGCGCGGTCAGTCTGCAACAGCATTCTCGATAAGGGGGTCGCGCGATGTCTTTCGATCTCGTCATGCGTACGCTGGGGGTGGTCACCTGCCTCTATGTCGTCGCCTACTTCGTCACCACCATGAGCGTCGCCGCGCTCAATGGCGTCACCTACAGCTCGGGTCCGACCTGCGGCGAGAGCGGATGCGTCTCGATCGCGACCAAGCCGTACGCAGGGCCGCGGTACGCCTATGCGACCGACGACTCGGCGATCTGGTCTGCGGCGTCATTTCTCAAGATGGACTGAGACCGGGCATCCGGTCCTACAGTCCGCGGGGCGATACGACTAAACGGAGCGCGTGCCTTTGGCCGCGCTCCTTTGTTTTTTCACGAGTGCGTCGATCTCAAGCAGATCGGACATCAGCGCGGCGAAATCCTTCAGCGGCACCATGTTGGGGCCGTCGGACGGTGCGTTATCGGGATATTCGTGCGTCTCGATGAAGAGGCCGGCTACGCCGACCGCGACTGCGGCGCGCGCAAGGACCGGGACGAAGCGGCGGTCGCCACCAGAGCTGGTCCCCTGCCCTCCTGGCTGCTGAACCGAGTGCGTGGCATCGAAAATTACCGGGCAGCCGGTTTCGGCCATGATCGGCAGACTGCGCATATCGGCAACGAGCGTGTTGTAGCCGAACGAGGCGCCGCGCTCGGTGAGCAGGACGTTGGGATTGCCCGACGCGACGACCTTGGTGACGACGTTGCGCATGTCCCAGGGCGCGAGGAACTGACCCTTCTTGACCTTCACGACGCGTCCGGTCTGCGCGGCGGCGATGAGCAGGTCGGTCTGGCGGCACAGAAACGCGGGGATCTGCAGCACGTCGACGTGCGGCGCGAGCAACGCGCATTGGGCCGCGTCGTGGACGTCGGTGACGATCGGCAGGCCGAAGGTCTCACGGATTTCGGCGAACACCGGCAACGCGGCCTCGAGCCCGATGCCGCGCTTGCCTGAAATCGACGTGCGATTGGCCTTGTCGAAAGATGATTTGTAGACGAGGCCGAACCCCAACTTGGCAGCCGTCTCCTTCAGCGCCGCAGCCATCTCGAGCGCGTGCGCGCGGCTCTCCATCTGGCACGGGCCGGCGAAGACGGCGATGCGCGCGTCGTTCGACACCTCGACGTTGCCGATCGAGACGCGGGGATTGGGAGCGAGGGATTCGTGCTTGGTCATGGGCGCCCTATACCATGTCAGATCAGCCAAAAGCACGACGGCCGCCGGTAAAGCAAATGGCCGCGCTTATTGGGCGCGGCCATCGTAGCCAACCCTAGCTAGACGCTAGGCGACCTTGCGCACGAGGCCGATCAACAGCAGCAGAATGATCGCCCCGATCGTGGCCGAGACGATGGCGCCGAGAAGGCCGCCAACCCCAAAGCCAAGCTGCGGCAGCAGCCATGCGCCGATGAACGCGCCGATGACGCCGATGACGATGTTGCCGATCAGGCCAAAGCCGTAGCCTTTAACAAGAACGCCGGCCAACCAGCCGGCGATAGCACCAACAATGAGCAGAATGAGCAGTGACTGAAGATCCAAAGGCATCTGTTTTAACTCCCCTGAGCGCTCAGCGCTTATTATCCGCCGCGGCGAAACCGCGACTTGGTTCAGGAGGACGTTGCCTCGTCTTCACGTCTACTGGGACCCCTGCGGCGACGTCCTCCGCATCCCCTTATCGCCCGATTCGGGCTGAGGCCCCCTATTTGTGTACATCGAGTTGTAGCCGCCCGATAGCGGGGCAACGGGAGAGAGGCTCTTTCCGCGTGACTTCCGAGCCACAGACGCCAGTAATCGTCATCTGAGCCCTATGGCCCGCCGGGACCTGCTTGATTAGGGCGACGCAGGATCCCGGCGAGAAGGGGCAGCAGTTCAGCGCTGCCGATTACAGAGCGGCTTCGGCCGTCTCACCGGTGCGGATGCGCACCAGAGCTTCGATTGGGGAGACGAAGATCTTGCCGTCGCCGATCGAGCCGGTGTTGGCGGCAGCGCGGATGGCGGCGACGACTGCATCGGCCTGGGCGGACGAGACGGCGAGTTCGATCTTCACCTTCGGAAGCAGGTTCACGGCATACTCAGCGCCGCGATAGATCTCGGTGTGGCCCTTCTGGCGGCCGAAGCCCTTCACCTCGGTGACGGTCATGCCGTTGATGCCGAGCTTGGTCAGGGCGCCGCGGACGTCGTCGAGCTTGAAGGGCTTGATGATGGCGGTAACGAGCTTCATGGGGAGCACTCCTTGTTTAGTCCCTATGCCCTCTTGGGGCGATTACCCTCGCGGGCGGTTGCCGGTGCGTTTTGCCCCCGGCGGTTTAATGCCGTTAATGGTAATCAAAAGCCGTGCCAAGTCGCTTGGCTATGCCATAAGCCAATGATCTGACTTGAAGATATGCCAATTCGAGGGGTGTCATCGCGCCTTCGCAATAAGCTGCTTCTGACGCCCTGTGATTAAACTTTAAGCGGGGCGTTGGCGAGGAATGAAGTCGGCGACCGCACCGCAGCGGGTCCGATGCACTGCACCGTTGCTGATGCACGACCTGAGAGGCTGCTAATGTTGGTGAAAATGCTTCACCGAGCGGGCGCCTAGAGATGCAGTTCAGTGCGCGGTGGCTGGGTCTCGCGCTGGTTTTTTCGGTCGCTGCACCGGCCCTCACGCTCGGTTGTGCGCTCCTTCGAGCGGCGGGTTCGGGCCCGTATCAGATCGTGCGCGGACCGCTGCTGGTGCAGGGTGCCATGTTCGGGCTGGCGCTGGTGGCGTTGAGCGCCGCTGTCTTCGTCCGCTATCGCACGCCCATGGTGCGCGGGCTCGAGGCATTCCTATTGTGGCTCGGTGGAACGCTGTCGTTCGCGCTCGCCTTCGGGTTCGTCGCCGTGAACTCCCCGACGCTGACGATGGCGCTGAGGCTGAGTCCCTACCTCTTCGATGCAGTGCTTTGGGGCCTCGTGCCGCCGACGCTGGCGCGACTGGCGCTCGCGATCGCGTGGCGACGCCGCCGCTAGATCATCGCAAAGTGAGGGCGGCTGTCAGCGACGGCGGTCCGCGCCGGTCGACATCCAGCTGCTCTTCCGGCGGGCCGGGCGCGCAAGCGGCGCTGAGCGCGCAGCTCTGGCGTCGGCGACGCGAGCGGCAAGGTCGGCGACTGTGGTCAGCTCGTCCAGGTCTTCCCCGAGGCCAATCGAGACGTCGAAAGCGTCCTCGATATCGAGGCAAATGAGGGGGACATCCAGATGATGGATACCGAGATCCGTCAGCACCGCGGCTCCAGGGACGGGCCGGGACGGATCGCGCATGTACTTGCGCAGGATGGCGGTCAGATTGAGGGCCGGATCGTGCATGGATCTGCTCGGGTGATGGTTGAAGACCAAGTTCCCGGGCAGTTTGCATAGCCTCGCTGGCGTGCGCCGTTCCCTGCGTAACCAGCCGCTACAGCGCTATTCCGGCTATGGCGCCACCAGATCCCCGTAAAGCGACACCGTATCCTTTGGTCCGTGCAGAACGAGCGTCCAGGCGCGGAACTGGGAAGCGTCGGTGCAGCTATTGCCGCTCCCGTGCAGGATCAGCGTTGCCTTCTGCCCTCCCCCGGTCGCGCCGGCGAATATCCCGGTTCCGCGGGGCGTCACGGTGAGCCGCCATTCCTTATAAAGCGTGGGACCGGTTCCGCTGCCGCGCCCTTCGGTGGCGCGCGGGTCGACCTCAAACCGCGTTACGCGATCGGGCAATGCGAAAGCCAACGTGCCCTCGGCTCCTTCCTGTTTGAGGTCGAAGCGCCACGAGGAGTCGCTCTTGGCAACCGCCAGCGTGAAGTCGGACGACTTGGCCGCGACGCTCTTGATGCTCTCGACGTCCGCCTCGCCGGTGTAGAGATGCGCCGTCGCGGCGAACTTCATCTCGGCGAGCTGTGCCGCGGCGTAGGTATCGATCTTGTCGGTCTCGACGTAGCGCTGGCCCTCGTTGCTGCAGCAGGCGCAGGCGAGCGCGGGCGTGCCGGCCGACACAGACAGGCACAGCGCGAAGACGACGGCAGTCGCGGTAAGGCGCCAGAGCATGGCGCCATTAGCATCGACGATTTTGGCCGTCCGACGACGGTGCCGGCACCACTGCAGCATCGCTGCCGGCGCGCGGCTAGTCCGCAGCTTTGCGCTTGGCGGCCTTGGCGGCTGCCACCTCGGCGCATGAGGCGATGGCGCCCTCCGTCTCGGTGACGATGTTGTCGACTACCGCCATCTGATCGTCCGTGAGGGCGGTGGGGCAGCCTTTGAGTTTGCCATTGATCGTCCGCACCTTGTCCACTGCAGCGCGGAATTCATTGGCTTCAGTAACGCACTGCTCTGCGGTTTCCGCATTCTCAAGGGCGTTTGAAGCGACGACGGCCCGCATGGCGGCCATCAAATCGTCGCTTCCCGAATCGCAGTTCTGGGCGGCGAAAGCCGGTGGTGACATCACCAAGAGAAGGCAGAGTGCGAACGTGCGATGCATGCAATTTCCCCCGTGGCAAAGCGCGTTATGAAATGGCCCGGGCTGACACGCCTTTGCGGCCCGGAGGATAAACACACCGCGGCGGAAAGCCAGCTAGACGAGGCGGCTCTGCTCGACGGCGGCGGCGATGAAGGAGCGGAAGAGCGGATGCGGCTCGAATGGCCGGCTCTTGAGCTCGGGGTGATACTGCACGCCGATGAACCAGGGGTGGTCCGGGTATTCGACCGTCTCTGGCAATAGGCCGTCGGGTGACGTGCCGGCGAACTTCAGACCGGCCTTTTCCAACTGCTCGCGGTACTTGGTGTTGACCTCGTAGCGGTGGCGGTGGCGCTCGGAGATTTCCTGGCTCCCGTATACCTGGGCGATGCGACTGCCGGGCGCGAGCGAGGCTGCGTAGGCGCCAAGGCGCATGGTGCCGCCGAGATCGCCGCCGAGACGGCGCTGCTCCAACTCGTTGCCACGCATCCACTCGGTCATGAGACCGACGACCGGCTCGCTGGTCGGGCCGAACTCGGTCGAGTTCGCATCCTTGATGCCGACGAGATTGCGGGCCGCCTCGAGGCAGGCCATCTGCATGCCGAAGCAAATGCCGAAATACGGCACGTTGCGCTCGCGCGCGAACTTGGCGGCGAGAATCTTGCCTTCAGAGCCGCGCTCGCCGAAGCCGCCCGGCACGAGGATGCCGTTGACGCCTTCGAGATAGGGCGCGGGGTCCTCGCGCTCGAAGATTTCGCTCTCGATCCACTCGATGTTGACGCGCACGCGATTGGCGATGCCGCCGTGCACGAGCGCCTCGATGAGCGACTTGTAGGCGTCCTTGAGGCCTGTGTACTTGCCGACGACGGCGATGGTCACGTCGCCTTCCGGCGTCTCGATGCCGCGCGCGATGGTCTCCCAGCGCGTGAGGTCAGGCTTGGGTGCGCCCGAGATGTTGAACGCTCGCAGGACCTGCTCGTCGAGACCCTCGCGGTGATAGGCGAGCGGCACCTCGTAGATCGAGGGCACGTCGAGCGCCTGGATGACAGCTTCCTCACGCACGTTGCAAAACAGAGCGATCTTGCGCCGCTCTGACGGCGGGACGGGGCGATCGGAGCGGCACAGCAGAATGTTCGGCTGGATGCCGATCGAGCGCAGCTCCTTGACCGAGTGCTGGGTCGGCTTGGTCTTCAGCTCGCCGGCCGACGGGATGTACGGCATCAGCGTCAGGTGGATGAAGATCGACGCGAGCGGGGGCAGATCGTTGCCCAGCTGACGGATGGCCTCGAAGAACGGGAGGCCCTCGATGTCGCCCACCGTGCCGCCGATCTCGACGAGCACGAAGTCGATGCCCTCGTTACCCGAGGTGACGAACTCCTTGATGGCGTCGGTCACGTGCGGGATCACCTGCACGGTGCCGCCCAGATACGCTCCACGCCGCTCCTTGGCGAGGATGTCCTGATAGATTCGTCCCGTGGTGATGTTGTCCGACTTGCGCGAAGGCACGCCGGTGAAGCGCTCGTAGTGCCCAAGGTCGAGATCCGTTTCCGCACCGTCGTCCGTCACGAAGACTTCGCCGTGCTGATACGGCGACATCGTTCCGGGGTCGACGTTGAGATACGGATCGAGCTTGCGAAGCCTGACCGAATATCCGCGCGCTTGAAGAAGCGCACCGAGTGCGGCTGACGCGAGGCCTTTTCCGAGGGAGGACACCACGCCGCCGGTAATGAAGATGTACCGCTGCATGGGCCCCGAGGGTTACACGAAGGGTTGGGAGATTCGAAGGGGCTTTATCGCCTCATCCCCGGAAGGCTGGGAAAGCGGCGCGTTTACGGGGCGGCGTGCCCAAAAAGCTTCAGGTGGAGGGCATCAAGTCGCCTGGCCGCAGGCCGAGCGGGCCTCCTGCTCGGCGACCGCTTTCTGATCGACCGGGATGATCTCGTTCTCGAGTTCCCCGTTCAACGTCTCATAGCTTTCCTTGGCGCTGACGTAAGTGGGGTCGAGCGGTTCCTTGGCGTACGTGACTTCGACCATCACCTTCTGGCGGGCACCGTTGGCCGTCTGGCCGCCCTTGTAGAATTCGTGCTTCTTGTCGCAAACGGCGCCGAACTGCACGTTGGTGACCTTGTAATACTTGAGCTTCGATTCAACGCCAATCTGGGCGGCGCGGGCGCGGGCGATCTTCTCGATGCGGGCCTTCGGCGTTGCCTCCGTGCCCGTCGCCGTCACCTGGTACTGGGTGTCGCTGATCTTGGCTTCCGAGTATCCCGACGGCGACAGCATGTTCGAAGCGCCGAACGATGCGATCGGCTTCAGGTCGGCGCCGGCGCAACCGCCGAGAAGAGCGGCGGCGGAGACGATCGTCAGCAGGCTTACGAATTTTGCATTGCGCATGGGGGTGTGCCGCCAGCTCGTTCAGGGAATCTCCCCACAAGCTTAGCGGGCGCTTCCCCGGCGCATAGTGCGCGAAAGCAACAGGCTAACAGGCGGAATAGGCCGCCGGTCAACTATCGGTTCTGAGGCACTGCAGGCGACTGCAGCTTGTCGAGGATGCCGCCGCGGGCGCCCCCAGCGGGCGGCTGGGCGGGAGCCGGGGCCGACGTTGCGGGAGCGGATGTGCCGCCGCCTGCAGCGGGGGCGGTGGTTGCGGGCGCGTTGTCGAAGATCGACTTGGCCGGCGCGGCGTGCTGGGCGAGCAGGGTCAGAAGGATGCTGGTGGTGAAGAAGGCCGCGGCCAGGGCAGCGGTCGTGCGCGTCAGCAGGTTTGCGGTGCCGCGTCCGGTGAGGAATCCGCCGCCGCCGCCACCACCGATGCCAAGCGCGCCGCCTTCGGAGCGCTGCAGCAGCACTACGCAAACGAGTGCGGTTGCGATCATCAGGTGGAGAACGAGCAGTGCGGTGGCCATGGCGGTCTCTTGGGCGATCTCGATGAAACTGGGGCCGCAATTTGCGCGGAAGAAGGCCTTCTATAACACTTGTCGTTGCCCGGCTAGTAGGCAGGGGCGGAAGGGGCAGAATTCCCGGTTTTCCGGGTATTTTCGGCGGTCCAGACTACCGCATTCCCGGCAGCGAGTACTCATCGACCGCGCCGGCGGGGACATAGGCGCTCGAGGACGCGCGACGGGCGTTCTTCTTCTTCGCAGCTGCCAGGGCGGCTGGATCGGCGGGCTTTTTTGCGCCGGGGACGGCACCGGCAGGGCCGGGCGAGGGAAGCGCCGTAACCGGTGATGTATGGGTGGCCACGGGCACAGTAGTTACGGGCGGATTGGCGGCCATCACCGGGTTGGCTTTGGGCGCCGCGCCGAGTGCCGACGGCGGGGCGACGGGTGGGCTAGCGACCACTGCCGGAGCGACTGCGGACGGTACGGCCTTGGTTACGACGGGAACTGCCGCAGTGGCGGGGGCAGCGGGGGCAGTTGCGGCAACGGCGGGGGCAACTGGGGCAGCGGCGGCGGGGGCAACGGGGGCTTTATTGGTTACCGCAGTCGCGGACGCGGCCGGCGCCGCAGCCGGGGGTAACTGAGGTGGAACTGCGACCGACGTCGCGGTCGGCGATACGGCCGGGGTCGCGACGGGCGATGCTGGCGGAGTCACGACGGGTGCTGCGACCGCCGTGGCGGACGGCAATGCAGCCGGCGATGCGCCCAACCCGACAGGCGGCGGGATCGAGGCTGGGGTTCCGGTCGCGCGGGCGTCCAGAGTCTGACCGGCGCCCGTGGGAGCCATCGGACTGTCTTTGCGCTTGGGCGCTATGTTTCTGACATTGCAGCGGAATTCGAGCTGATCCTCGATCTCCAGCACGCGTTTGGCGCTTTGCAGGCGATCGGGCGGCAAATTGGAGAGGCACCAGGATGCACCGCGCTCCATCTCGGACTTGATGCCGGACGCAGTCAGGGTCGCGAGTTCGCTGGCGAGGCCGGCGCACGTTTCCTTATCGAGCTTCGCTGCCGCGGCGGGGCCGATGGAAATGACCCCGAGCAGCATGGCCTGCAATGCACGTCCCGCGCGGCTCATCGAGAAAATCTCTCGCTCATCGCTGGTTTCAAGGGCGTGGACCCATGGAAAACTCTAGCACCAAGTGCCGTGATTCCTAGGCCAAGGCGAGCGACTGATGCCCGGATGGGCGAACTTCGCCGGCGAAAGCGGCAAAGCTGCTACTGTCCGTAGGCTGAGATGATACCCAAAAAGTCCGCGGCCTTGAGGCTGGCGCCGCCGACCAGCGCCCCGTTGACGTCGGCTATGGAGAGCAGCTCGCGGGCGTTGGACGGCTTCACAGACCCGCCATAGAGGATGCGCATCCCTGCACCTTCCCCGGCAAAACGGCCGGTGAGCTGCCCGCGGATGCAGGCGTGCACGCGCGCGACGTCGGCCGAGGTCGGGGTTAGCCCGGTGCCGATGGCCCATACGGGCTCATAGGCAATCACGGTGTTCGATGCCGTCGCTGCGGCGGGAACCGAGCCCTCGAGCTGGCGCCGCACCACGTCCTCGGTCAGGCCGGCGGCGCGCTCTCCGGC